>JAVZPJ010000007.1:2674-40385 GCA_038881635.1 Sulfolobales archaeon
TACTCCCACAACAACTACTCCTACAGTGATCCAGACTACTCCTACAACTACTCCAACTCCTACTCCCACAACTACAACCCCTGCCACAACTCCTACTACAACAGCTCCTCAGCTCATGATTCTTAATATCGATGGAACTCAGATTAGAGTTCCAAAGGATCTATATGATTTCGCCATGAACGCTCGCGAGGGTAAGATCTCTGTCACAATAAACTTCTGGACCTCTATGTATCCATTCGAAGCAGATCTTATGAAGCAGGTTGTAGCAAACTTCACGAGAGAGTATCCTGGTATCAAGGTTAATTATCAGAATATTCAGAATCTTAAAGAGACTGTAAAAGCAGGGATAGTAGCTGGAGATATCGAGAATACAGCTCATGTATTTACCTGGGCTCATGACTGGACTGGAGAATTCGCTGAGGCTGGATTTATAATACCTCTTGACAAGTATCTACCTCCTCAGACTCTAAGCGATATACAATCCCAGCTTCTACCACTAGCTTTCGCGGCAGGACAGCTTGGCGTTCACGTGTACGGACTTCCATGGGCTGCTGAAGGTATTGCTCTGATCTGTGATGCTAATAAGGTTCCTCAGATTCCTTCAACATTCTCAGATCTAGAGAGTATAATGAAGAACTATACAGATCCTTCAAAAGGATTATATGGCTTAGCATATCAGATAGATCCTTATCACATATATCCATTCATAACAGCATTCGGAGGATATTACTATGATGAAACCACTGATACCACAGCTTTCAATTCCTCAGGAACTCTTCAAGGTATAAGCTTTCTACTAACTCATGTATTCCCCTACATGTACACAGCTGATGTAGGTGGAGAAACTCAGCTAAAGCTATTCCTAGACGGTAAGACTCCATGCATTATAACAGGTCCTTGGAGTATGAATAGCATTCTGGGAGTTTATAAGAATCTTAGCATAGGAGCTATCCCGAGTATTGATGGAAGAATTCCCAGACCTTTCGTAGGTATTAGAATGCTATGGATAACAAGTCTTGTTGAGAAGGATCCTAACAGACTCTATGCATCACTACTCTTCACATTATGGTTTACTATGAATGATAGAATGCTTAAGTTCTTAGTAGACTATGGAGGGTATATACCTGTTAAGAATAGTGTTATAAATTATATCACAGCTAATAGAGATAAGTATAATATTGTCTATGGATTTATAGAATCCATATCGAATGGTATTCCAATGCCTAAGGTTCCTAAGATGGGCTGTGTATGGGATCCCATCGGTACTGCTGTTAGTGCAATAGTTACAGAGTATAATGAGAAAGGTCTTAACGCGACGCTACAGGATCTGAAGGGAATACTAGATCAGGCTGCTTCAGCTCTTGTGAGTAAGTGCAATGTTAAACTAGCTGGATGATCAAGATTTTTAAAGGGTTTTAATATGGGTAGTGTTAGAAGAGTTTTGTATCCTCTCAGAGTAGCATTAGCTCTCACTATAGTGAGTGTGGTTCTATATCTTTTTTTCAATATATGGCCTATAGCATATTCTCTCTATATAGCTTTCACTGATGCTAATGCTAATAATATTGTTCCAAGTCCTAAGCTTCTAGAGCTTCTAAGTTTGAGAGCTAATGTGACAAGAGATCTTGAGACTAGGAGGGGCGAGATATCTTCTTATCTCGCTAGGATAGATTCTTCGATCTCTAGAGTGATCAGTACTATAGAATCTTTTGAGAACTATATAAATCAGAATGCTAGCAAGATCTCTATCGCAGAGTTGAATAGCTATATAGATAATATGAGTTCTGAAATGCTTGAAGTAAATTCACTGGTAACAGCAGAAGGCTACTATCTCAACTACTATCCAGAGCTCAGAGGTAATATATCTAAAGCTAATGAGATCCTAGGATCCTTCAGAACAGAGATTTCATCAGTGCTCTTCTTCAAGATAAGCATCTCAGAAGAAGATCTCAACAGAATAAGGAATATATCATATAAATACCTCCCCCAAGTAGTAGACTATCTAAACTCAGGTCTCATGACTCTGAGAACTATTGAAAGTGATTATGATCTCTTTGTAGAGAGAGTGGTAGGAGACATAGACAGACAGATCGATGCTCTAACACTTCACTTCGTAGGATTAGAGAATTTCAGAAGATTATTCACAGAAGCTTCATACCCCTACGCAGTGTATAAGACACTTTTATTCGTTGCAACCAGCGTGCCTCTCAAAGTCATAGTCGGTGTAGGGATCGCATTCTTATTCTCATCACCACTCATAGCAGGTAGGAGAATTATGAGAGCTCTTCTAGTACTCCCATGGGCTCTTCCTCCTCTTCTCACTATAACAACCTGGAGAATGCTCTTCCTACCTGGGGTAGGTCCTTTCGCTCAATTCTTCTCAGCTTTTCTAGGGAGAAGCTTTAACATATATAATCTTGAGTGGGATGCATTCACAGTATATAATATTGTTGAGACATGGCTTGCATACCCATTTATAATGACCGTAGCCATGGGAGCTATAGCAGGAGTTCCAAGAGAGATTATAGAAGCTACATATATCGATGGTGCTAGTATTCTCTATAGATTTAGAAGAGTGACCCTACCTCTAACTCTGAGACCTATAGCATTTGCAGCTATAATGACCACAGGTGCTTCACTACAGGCCTTCCTAGTACCTCTTCTGATCAATGGAGGAGGTCCTGCTACAATGATAAGCTTCCCCGGAACCTCTCCCCAGCTCGGGTATTCAAATGATTTTATAATACTCTACGGCTATAGACAGGCTTACTTCTACAGAGATTACGGGCTTTCAGCTGCTTCATATCTTTTCGCAGTTCTAATACTCCTAGTATACGCTCTTCTATGGTACTACTTCCTGTATAGAAAGAGGTGAGAGTAATGAGATCTTTTAAACTGAGTTATTATATAGGAGGTATAATTCTCACAGTACTAGCAATACTTGTTATAGCGATACTCATGTATCCTATAGCATATGTTGTCATAGCATCACTACTCAGAGGACAGGTTATACCAAGTAGCTTTGAAGATATTGAGAGGTATGGACTCTCTCTAGAGCATTATATCAATGCAATATCAGATCCTAATTTTATAGCAGCTACTATTACAAGTATTATAGTAGCTCTTCTCAACATAATACTCTCGATCTTTGTCATAGTTCCTGCAGCCTATGCTTTCTCAAGATTCGAGTTCAGAGGTAAAGGTTATATTCTGGTTCTCTACCTTATACTAAGCCAGATAGGCGGAGGATTCGGTGTTGCAGCTGTGATAGCTTTATTCATATTCTTGGTTAAATTAAACTCTCTAGGAATACCTCTCATAGGGAATCCATTCATACTACCTCTTATATACACATCATCAGCAGTACCTTTTCAGACATGGCTTATTAAAAACTACTTTGATTCATTACCAAGATCTCTTGATGAAGCAGCCTTCATAGATGGAGCAAGCTGGAGAGATATAGTATTCAGAGTAATATTCCCAGCATCTAGAGGTGTGGTATTCATAGTAGCTCTATTCGCGTTCATGGGAGCCTGGGGTGAGTTTCTTCTAGCCTCATTTATAAGAGTTAACACACTTGCAGCATATGTTTACCAGACCGCGGTCGGTCAGACAATATACTGGGCTGATTTCGCTGCTAGAACAGTTTTGTTTTCAATACCTATAGTCCTGATATATGTGATTGCTCAGAAGTACATAGGTGAGGCTATGAGATATGGTGCTGGTAAGATCTCTTAGCATATTACAAGATCCTAGATCAGAGAATTCTACCTAAGATCTCTTCTGGAGAGTATTTAACGAGATCATCATACCCCTGTCCTACTCCTACGTAGAGTATTGGTTTATTAATAGATGCTATAATGCTAAGCGCAGATCCTCCTGAGGCTTCTGCATCTAGTTTTGTAAGTATGACAGCGTCAACACCTACATATTTATCAAATTCTCTAGCTTGATTAACCGCGTCATTCCCTGTTAATGCGTCAAGCACTAGAATTCTCAGATCTGGTTTTGACACTCTCGATACTTTTAAAATCTCATTCATAAGATCTCTATCAGTATGCTGTCTACCAGCTGAGTCTATTAGAAGAACATCAAACCCCTGCTTCATAGAATATCTTATAGCATCATACACCAGAGCTGCTGGATCTGCTCCATATCTTCCTTTGAATATGGGTATCGAAAGTCTATTACAATGGACTTCAAGCTGTTCTTGAGCACCTGCTCTGAAAGTGTCTGCAGCAACCACCATTACTTTAAAACCTTTATCTCTAAGATACTTAGCAACCTTAGCTATCGTAGTTGTCTTTCCAACACCGTTAACACCCATAAAGAGTATCTTATAAGGTTTACTCCTGCTCTCTCTAATGATCTCTGGAAGATCTTTTTCTGAAACTCCTTTACTAAGATACTGTTTTAAAACCTCTCTAAAGCTATCAACTATGTACTCTCTCTTACTCTCTAGAAAACCTATTCTAGAGCCTACTATCCTCTTCTCAAAATCTCTTACAATGCTCTCTGCAACTTCTAGTGCTACGTCTGCTTCTACGAGTTCTAGAACTAGTTCTTCAGAGATCTTTTCGAGATCTTCTTCAGAGATCTCTTTCGAGATCTTATTCGAGATCTTCTCCTCAATAGCATTTGATATCTTATCAGCTACCCTATTGAAAAGCTCTTTAAGTCTTCTGAACAATGTAATCTCAGTATATTAGTTATATTATAAGGATTTAAGATTGATGTAGAGACTCTAGAGAGGTTCCGGAAAAATATTTAAGCATTCAAGCTTAAAACATGTCTCTGGATGTTGTAGGGTGGAGTGTAAGATATATGAATGTTCTGGGAAGAATGAGAAATCCTATGAAGAGGATCTAAATAGAATTTTAGATCGTAGGATCCTAGATCTTATCAAGATAAAAGGTTGGAGCTCTCTCACACCAGTACAGATAGAAGCTTCGAGAAGTATTATTGAAGGGAGAAATACTCTCATAATATCTCCTACGGGTAGTGGTAAGACTGAAGCTGCTATGCTACCTATCTTCTCTATGATGCTCTCCGATAGTGATGTGAGAAATTCCTCAGGTGTCTACGTGCTCTATATAACACCTATGAAAGCTCTTATAAATGATCTCTATAAGAGGATCAAGTGGTGGACTGATAGACTTGGTTTCATCGTAGGAAGAAAACATGGTGATGTCCCTACCGTCGAGAGGATTAGAAGACTTAAGAAGGTTCCTCATATTCTCATTATAACTCCTGAGAATCTTCAGGTAGATCTTGATTGGGGTATCAGATTTAGAGAGTTCTACGAGAAACTCAGATGGGTTGTGATAGATGAGATCCACGAGCTTATAGGGAGTAAGAGAGGTGTTCAGGTAGCTATTCTTCTTGAGAGACTTAGAAGAGTTGTAGGAAGAGATTTCCAGAGGATAATGCTCTCAGCAACTGTAGGAGATCCAGAGTATGTGATAAGATTCTTCACAGGATCCTCGGAGAGAGAGTGTAGCATAGTTCAATCTAGAGAGTTGAAGAAGATAAGAATACATATTAGCAGGGTTGTGTCGAGCGGCGAGAACTCTCTAGATAGCATTGCTAGAACTATTAAAAATCTGTACAAGCCTGTGACACTGGTGTTTGTAAATAGCAGGTACATGGCTGAGAGACTTCATGAAGCTCTTGAGAGAGCAGGTATCGATAGAGTTTTCGTGCATCATTCTTCGATATCTAGCAAGGTTAAGGAAGATGTTGAGGATCTTGTTAAAAATGGTGAGGCTAACATAGTAGTCTCTACCAGAACACTGGAGCTGGGAGTGGATCTGGGGTTTATTGAGAGAGTGATTTTATTCAGATCTCCTGGTCAGGTATCTTCTCTGATTCAGAGAATAGGAAGATCTGGGCATTCTCTCGATAGAATTTCCGAGGGTGTTATACTTGTTGATAGAGATATAGATCTTCTAGAGATACTCTCTCTAGTAAGACTTATGAGCAGAGGTTATGTTGAGAAGCCTAGGAGATTTAGAAAGCCTAAGGATCTAATTGCCAGAACTATTCTTGGCATGTCTCTGAGAAGTCTTGTAAGTGCTGAGGAGATCTATAGCACTCTAAAGTCTACATATGTATTCAGAGATCTATCTTATGAAGATTTTATGAGAGTAGTAGACTATCTGGCTGAGAATAAACTGATTGAGAGGTTCCCGGATGATAGTATAAGAGTTAAGAGGAATTTCTTTAATATATGGAGTTTTAACAAGAATAAGAATTGTATTAAAAGCTTCTCAGAATTCTTCTCCTACATAAATGATAACGATATGTATATTGTCAGAGCTGATAAAGAGGTTATAGGAGCTCTCGATGAATTCTATGTTTATAGGATTCTTAGAGCTGGCGATGTTATAAGACTTTCTGGGAGACTTTGGAAGGTTCTGAAAATAGATGATTATAATAAGATTGTCGAGGTATCGGCTACGGAGAGTGGTGAGGGCTTTATACCTCTCTGGAATGGAGATACTGCTTCTAGAAGTATTTCTACAGCCAGATCATTCTACGAGATCCTTGGAGAAGGTTCAGAGGATCTTAAAGCTCTAAAAGATCTCATGGATGCTGAATCGCTAGAGTTATCTCTTGAATCCGTGAGATCTTTTAGAAGATGGTTTGTAAACAATAAGATCCCTATTCCTAGAGAAGATCTGATCGTAGTAGAAGATCTAGGAGTTGAGAAGATCGTTTTATACCCCTTCGGAGATAAATTAGCCGAGATATTAGGATATGTAGTACTCAATGAAGCTTTTAAGAGAGCTGGTAGAGATGTTGAGATCAGGATCACAGGATATGGATTCTCGCTAAGAGCTGAAGGATTAGATCCTATAGAACTTATAATGGATATCTGTAGGAGTGGCAGGATTTCCGAGAGTATCAGAAGTGCTCTTATGAGAAGTCCTAGACTCAGGAGTAAGGTGAGAGAGATACAATATAGTTTCGGAAAGATTAGTGGTGCTGAAGATGATAGTTTTATAGTTGATGAGGCTTTGAATCAGATCCTCTCAGATTTTGAGGATGAGATCAGCTTGAGCGAGTTTATAGAGAATCTATGCAAGGAGAGAATCAAGGTATTCAGAGTCAGATCTAGAGAACCTTCTCCTATATCTAGAAGGATTCTCGAGATACCTCCAACAAGGATCTGGCTTAAGGATCTTAGTTACACGATAAGCAAAGCTATGAAAGGAATGGCTTTAACAGTTAGCGAGATTTCAGAGATAACAGAGCTACCAGAAGATCTCGTGGAGAGCAAGCTTAAAGATATGAGAAAAGACTCTGATACAGCCGTGATCTACTTTAGAGATGTAGCTTCCAATGATATTAGATGGGTTCTCGTAGAGGATCTAGAGGAGATATCTAGAGATCCTCTATTCGAGGAAAGTTTCAAACCTTTAGACCCTGATGAGCTCTTTGAGATAACCTATAAAGAGTATCATCAGAATCCATCGAATACTCTAATTCTAAGAGCTGGAGATATCGAGAGTAATGGAGGATTGCTAGAGAGATACATAAGATCTGATGAAGTGTACGAGGTGAGAGTAAGACCTGCTCATGGTAATGGAGGTGTCAGCTTTTATAATGTTAAGAAGAAAGCATTGAAATACGTGGTTTTAAACGCTATATCATTCCTCCAGAGATCTAGCGAGATCTAGAGCAGAGTTCTCTCGGATAATTTTTATTCATTCTAAGTGCTATGCTGTGTAGAGCGTCTTTTATATAGGCTACTAGAGAAGGTCTTCCAGGTACTGGTATCACTCTATTCTTTCTTATCTCTTCTAGCACATCCTCAGCTCTTAGATTTTCAATCTCAATGATATTATAAGCAGATCCTATGAAATCAGGCACGTGAGCATCGCTATTAGCCAGCATTGTTCTCCCCATCTCCTTAGCTGTTTTATAAGCCTTCTTATTAGACCATGGAGGTGCTGATGCGTTGAAGATCTCTATAGCATCGATCTCAAGCTTTCTGATCATGTCTTTCACACCAAGTCTCAGAGGATCGTAGGGGTGTGGTGCGTAGACTATGCAATTTCTCTCATGCGCGAAATCGATGAGTTCTACAGCTCTTCTAGGTAC
The DNA here is from genome assembly GCA_038881635.1 of Sulfolobales archaeon. Classification (NCBI taxonomy): domain Archaea; kingdom Thermoproteati; phylum Thermoproteota; class Thermoprotei; order Sulfolobales; species Sulfolobales archaeon. The sequence continues at coordinate 10,781 of JAVZPJ010000007.1, forward strand.
TATCTCGTCGGGGAGAGGATTCTCACATAGTATTATAAGTTCTCCCAGGTCTGTTCTAACTTCGTTTCCAGCGATCACTATCATGCTTGCGTTGATCTTTTCAACAGCTTCTCTAACGATCTTATAACCCTTGAAAGTATTATGATCTGTAGGAGCTACGATTCTCACACCCTTTATAAGTGCATGCCTTACAACATCCTCTCCAGTAGACTTACCATCACTACAAACTGTATGTATCTGAAGATCTGCTTTAAACCTCATTATAGAAGCACCCAAGACTGTTAACACTATGTGTAGAGAGGTATTCTTCTGAACCTGATATATGCTAGGATTGGAGGAATGAAGATCCAGGATGCTATAGATATGGCAACATACAAGGGATCTAGACTCAGCTGAGTGCCTATTATATGATTCTGAGCAAGCTCCACGAAAAATCTCGTAGCTATTCTAGGATTAAAGTAGAGACTTCTACTGGTGAAATCCTGAATATCCTGAAGACTAGAGATTCCGAATACTGTGAAAGCTAGTAGGAACATGATCGCATCCCAGAATATCACTAGTATCATATAGAGTAATATGGCAAGACCCATGTACATACCCGATCTTAGAGAAGTTGCTATAGAGTAGATCAGTGATAGAAATCCTGCGAGTGCCAGCATCACTGACGCGTACAGATAGACAAGTGTTAGAGCATCGTATGAGAAGCCTAGGAAAACTGTAGTTGAGATCTGGAAGACTACTGTGAAGAGTAGAGTCATTATAGCGAGTGAAACCAGCTGAGCTACATATCTATTTATAAAAAGATCTCTTCTAGTAATAGGTTTTGAAAGTATGAACTCAAGTTCTCCAGAAGACCTAGGTCTCGCCATAAGTTGATTCGAGAGATATACGACTGATATTGTGAAAAGCATCATTATAATAGCTATTGATGAAGACAGAGTTCCTGTGGCGGCAGCAGTTATCGGAGAAACCGAGTTGAAGCTTATTATAAGAGTATTCTGATCTGCAGATGATTTATTTACATCTATAATCACCACACCATATCTCAGATCTCTCATAAGATCTTCGGGAGCTTTCAGATAAACTTCACTCCAGAAACCTCTGAGATTTCCATAGTATTGCAGAGAGATCTCACTAAGATTAATATTAGGAGTTTGAAGTACGAAAACATTTGGAGAAGCTCTAGCAGGTCCTGCTATTGGAGCTCCGATCATGATGCTCATGTTCAGAGATGTTTTCGATATATTATAATAGAGAGGATCTGTAAGAGGTCTGATAGAACCTCCATCGAATGAGAATCCGAAGACCATAGATTTGATACCCTTGCTATCTACGGCTAGTATCATAGAATCTAGATACGTGTAGGGCAAACCCTCCTGGATCTTTGGATATGAAGCTGAGAGAGGCAGATAGCCGCTAGCCCATCTGAAGATAACTAGAGGCATGCTTCTGTTATCTCCCGCAGAGGTGTAGAGAACTCCTGTCACAGTAATATTAGCGGAGTCTTTCGAAAGATATAATGTTGGTGTGGCAAAAGCTGTAGGAGATGCCGGGGTTTGCAGGGGTATAGGTGCTTGGCTCATGATCTCTTTCATAAGATCTCTTGTGTTAAGCTCTGCATATATGAGTCCGCTATCATTAGAAAAAGTCTCTAGAATTCTTGAGCTACCTAGGTATAGTTCTGCTCTTACACTACTCAAAGGCTCTCCATTCTTATTAAAGACAGCTCCTAACAGATACGATCTATCTAATCCTACGGCTAGAGCTCCTATGAAGTTCACATCCTCAAGAGCTACTCCTCCTTGAAGTAGAGATACTTTCAGTAGATATGTTAATCCTACTCCTGCTAGTAATGCTAGTAGTAGTAGCATTATTGTTGATATTCTCAGAATAGACCTCCTGAGATCATATATGATAGGAGATAAGCTCATCATCTCTCACCTATGAGTTTGAAGAAGAACTCTTCTAGAGCTCCATGCTCTCTACTACCAACTCTACTTCTTATCTCATCAATACTCATATCAGCTATAATCCTCCCCCTATGTATGAATACAACTCTATCAGCAATACCCTCAACCTCCGAGAGTATATGAGAAGAGAATAAAACCGCTTTACCCTCTTTCTTAAATTCCTGAGCCAGCTGTCTGAAGAATACAATACCCTGAGGATCCAGACCGTTGAGAACTTCGTCGAAGAGGAAATTAGGAGGATTACTTATCATGCTCAGAGCTAGTGCAAATCTCTTTCTCATACCCTGGGAATACTGACCAATCTTTCTATTCATAGCATCTTCAAGTCCGAACCTGCTCATAAGCTCTCTACCGAGTCTTAAGGCTTCAGACCTTGAGTAGCCGTGAAATCCTGCTATGTATATGAAGTAGTCTAATGCTTTGAAATCTCTTTCAAATAAAGGTATCTCAGGAATCCACCCGATCCTCTCAGAAACCTTCTTCTTATCCTTAGTAACAGAGTAGCCGTCAACAATTACATCTCCGGAATCAGGTGGAAGCACTCCAGCAGCTATTCTAATAGTAGTGGTCTTACCAGCACCGTTGAGACCTACAAAACCTACTATCTCTCCATTTCTCACATTGAAAGACACTCTATCAAGAGCTTTAAAGCCTCCGAAACTCTTCGAAACATTTTCGATGGAGATCATGTGACACACCCTAAAGGTTTCATTCTACCAGTAGGATTTCGATAAGAAGCATATAAATATGTAAATATGCTGGCGTGCGTATCATGTTGAAGGATCTTTATTGAAGACCTATGAGAAAAATTCAATTCTAAGATCTAGATCTTAGATAATGATATATCTTCTACTGGGATATATGAGAGATCTGCTGGGAAGTTCTTATCCTCTGATAACCATTCTATATAACTTTTCTTATTCTACCCAAACCTTTCAGTTCTAAGAAAACTCCTAGGTCTCCTGGCACCTCGTATAAGGCTTGTGATCTTACTTCGAGTGTGCGTTCTAAAAATCTTATTCTAGGTATTCTATATCTTATCTCGATTATAATCCTGAGATCTTTAAATGGTGATAGTTTCTCTGATTCTGGTGTGAAATTCTCCAGCTCGCTCAAATCTATTTTCTTTGTGATAAGCCCTGATTTGCCATTTATAGAGTTGGGTATTCTCACGAGTCTTGATATATCTATCGTGACCATCGTATCAATAGGTATTCCAGCATATTCGTTGTAGAGTTTCTCAAGGTCTCTAAGCTTGTTTCTATCAATCCGTCTTATTATATCCAAGCCTTCGGAACCTGATGAAAGTATGTATCTTCTTATATCCTCATCTTCTATGATTCTTAGGATCCTTCTCGCAATTCTACTTCTAATCCCTCCATCAGAGATTCTTGGTGGTAGAATGATAAGATCTGGATCTATATTTTCCCTAATATTGTAATCTTTAGCTAGAACATATTCGGCAATGATCCTTCTCTCATCTCTTCCAAGCTCTCTAAATCTCTCATCAAAAACCCTCACATGAAAACCTCTGTTTCCTGAGAAGTACACCTCTAGAGAGTTTCTGCTGACACCAATTTCCTCTATAAGCACATCAACAAGATCCCTAGTTATTCTAGCAGCTTCTGAAAGACACTCTGGTTCTACAAGATCTATAGTTTCTCCAGAACACTGAGGACATTCCTCAGAAGGATTTTCAGATACTACACCGCATTCAGGGCATATTCTAAGTCTTCTAATCCACCCACTTCTAACGCATTTCTCAATATGATCCGCATCTATATCAAAGAGAAGATCTGAACCTCTCCAACCTTTTGCATCCATATCCTCTACAGCCGGATGAAGATATGTTGCTGATGAATAGTAGAGATGTAGCGGTGGATTTCTAGTGAAGAAATCTATAACTTCATCGCGTGTTCTAAAAGAGAGATGTCTCACATAAGACTGAGATCTGAATGGCTGGTATGCAAATTCTCTGAACTCAAGATCTTCTGGAAGTATGAGAGGAGCTCTTGAATAATATTCCGAGAACAGTCTTTCCACAGCACTAATCTTCTCTTGGAGCGACATAAAGTGTCAGCCTAGCACTTCTCGGCAGGCTTGTAGTAATTCTGATAGGCAGACTCTCTCCATATGCTATCTCTACATCATCGCTTATCATAGAAACCTTAGAGATCTTATCAAGATAGCTTAGAGAATACTTACTCCTCTGCTCTTTCTCTGCTTTAAACTCATAGCTTCTGAGAAGACCTGATTCCTGAGATAGCTCTATGAAAACCTCTCCGATCTCGGATGATGATTGTAAAAGCATCTTGCTCTGATCCGATACTATCTCGAAAACTTCTCCTACTTCGGAGAGAACTTTATAGCTGCTTCTAAAAGCCTGGGGAACTACAGAAGCTTTGACAGGGAATTCTAGAGAGAGTTCTGGAGGTTCTTCTACAACTCCTGGAGATAGTGCTGAGAATTCAAAGAATCTCTCAACACCTTCAGGAGATGAAAGTCCTACTCTAATGCTCGGAGGCTGATATTCTATTACTATCTCATCTTTCTTACCAGCTCTTCTGAGGATCTTCATCATATTCTCAAGATTCACAGGTATTCTATATTCTTTATCGATATCTATAATATCAAAACCTTCTCTAGGGATCATGAATTCTATCATGGCAACATGAGCCGGATCCATGGCTCTCATCATCAGACCTGATTCATTCACTACCATGATAGCGTTTTCAATGAGATCCTCTACAGCAGCTATAGAATATCTCCAAACTCTAGCATCAACAAATCTAAGTCTCATTAAAACACCATACATAATTCTATATAGAAACCATTTATATCATATATCTCATACAAACCTGGTGATACTTTGATTAAAATCGTGACATTCGATGTATATGGTACTCTTGTTGATTGGAGGTATTCCATAGGATCTTTTCTCAGCAGATATGTTTCGAGAGATTCTATTGAAGAATACTTCGAATGCGACTTCTACGAAGTGAGATCCTATAAACCGTATAAAGAAGTGCTTAGAACATGTCTTAGAAGAGTTATGGAGAGAAGAGGTCTTAGCTACAGTGATTTTCTTGGAGAAGCTTTTATAAGAAACTTCGCTAGATCTCCTCCCTTCCCAGACACTATCTATGGACTTATAATGCTCAGAAACTCAGGTTTTAAAACAGGTGTTATATCTAACACAGACAGAGATCTTATTGATGTGACTTTACATGGTTTCAGAGATCTCTTCGACTATATCATCACAGCCGAGGATTTAAAGATCTACAAACCTGATCCGAGGGCTTTTAGAAGAGCTCTCGATATCATAGGTCTAGACCCCGAGTATGTTCTTCACGTGTCAGCATACCCTCAATATGATCTGGTTCCGGCGAGTAGTATCAATATTAGAAGTGTTCATGTGAATAGATATGGATATGATTGGAAGCCTGAGATCAGATCCTTAGACGAGCTTGTGAGTTATATAAAGTCTTTAAAATAGTTATGTGGAGGTCTTTGAATTGAGTCTTGTTAAGACTGAGAGAATAGATTACATAGCTTGGATCTCAATGAACAGACCTGAGAAAGGCAATGCACTCAGCACCAGTCTCATGAGAGAAATCATAGGAGCTGTGAAAGAGGTTGAGAGAGATCCTAGTGTGAGGATCGTGATATTCTCAGGCGAGGGTAAGTTCTTCTCGAGCGGTATAGACCTCTCCGAGATCTCCTCAGCATCAAGTCCTGAAGATGTTGAGAGAATATTTAGAGTACTTGCAGAGCTATTCAAAACCCTCTTGAACCTCTCAAAACCTCTCATCATAGCTATTAATGGAGATGCTTATGGAGGAGGTGCTGAGATGATCTGGACAGGAGATGTGGTTCTAGCTGTTGAAGATGCAAGACTCGGATGGGTTGAATCTAGATGGGGTCTAATACCTCCCGCACTCTCAGGAGTAGGAGCTCTCGTGATAGGTTTTGCAAGAGCATCTCTAATAGCTCTCACATCAGGAGTTATAAGTGCTAGAGAAGCCTATCAATACGGCATGATCTCTTATCTCACGACGAGAGAGAAGCTTAGAGATGATGCGATCAGGATCGCTAGAAGTATTATATCAACTAGTGCTCCAGAATCTATAGAATCCATAAAGAATATAATGAGAAATGTTAAAACAGGAGCACTCCTAGATCTAGGAGTATCAGAACTGCTGAGATTATCAAGATCAGGAGATCTTATTAGAAGAGCTAGAGATTTTATAGAGAAGAAACAATATCCAGTATACTAGATATAGAATACTATACCAGTTTTTTCAGCCGTACTGATATTTAACACCTTTTCCATCTCTCTGATGATGGAATCTTATAATATTAGGAGGACCTATAAACCAGCATGTGCCGCACTCCACGCATGAAACATGATCGAATCTAAGCTTTCCCATGCTTATATCTTTCAAAGTCTCTCTCATAGCGCTACCCCTGTCTCCACTCTTCCTGAGTCTGCTCTGTTCTAGATTGAATAAATATAGATCTTTATATGATGCGAATACTCCTTTACCTTCTACAACCAGTGTATAACAGTTCATGGGGCATGCTGAAACCCATAGCTTTCTAGGATCTCTGTTAGCATTCTCATAATCCACATCGATATGGATGTATTCTTTATTCTCATTATACTTTAGAATATTAATTCTCTCCTGAACCTTCTTAATAGCATCTCCAGAAGCTCTTCTAATATCTCCTCTAAAGATCCTTTCTCTACCCATGATCTTCAGCATGATCTTATACCCATAGCCGTAGAGAAGAGAGCTCTCAGATAATATGCTCTGCCTCTTATATCTCTCTATATCTCTGGTAATAGGTCTGAGGAGATCCTGATATACGGAGAGAGCAGCCTCCGTGAATAATCCTCTAGATCTTGCTATTTCAAAAGTCTTAGCAGCCATAATACCCGTGGCGACAGCTCTTCTCATACCATCTATCATTGCACCGATCTTCACAAAAGCTCCTAGAGCATCTCCAACTGCTATAAATCCGCTCGTATAAGGCTTTCTAAGATAGATCTTCGAACCCTTAGGGATATTATGAGCTGAGTATTCAACAAGCTTGCCACCTTCGATAAGCCTGGCTATCTCAGGATGGCTTTCCATCTCTTCGAGCATGTCAAGTGGTTTACCGATAGAGTCTCTATGCTTTTCAAGAGCTTTGAGCATTGAACTCATCTCTAGAACAAGTCCTATAGATATAGTGTTCTTATTAGTATAGATAAAACCTCCACCCTTGCTCCCATACATGAAATCTCCCATGATAGCTATGGCAACACCCTCGCCCTTACCTAGTTTGAATCTCTCTTCTATCTCGCTCTCTCCCAACTCGTAAACATGCTTGATTCCGTGGTATACATGCTCAGGCTCTAGATATCCTCTTAATCCTGCTTCTATAACTAGAGTGCTTGTGACACCGCTAGCATCGATCACGAGATCTCCGTAGATCTCCTCTTTATAAGTTCTCACGCCAACGATTCTTCCATTCTCTCTTATAAGACTCTCTCCAGTAGCATCCGTAACCACTATACCTCCAGCCTCTATGACTTTAGATGCAAGCCATCTATCAAATCTGGATCTCAGTACTGAATAGCCTTCGCTCTTCTCAGCTTCTCCATGGATCATTCTATCTAGAAAAGTTTCTGAGAGATCTAGAAACCTATATCTATGTCCATTACTCTTATCAGGTTTTGATAGGATCCAGAGTTTATAGTCTTTGATCCTTCTCTCCAGAGGTGCTTCACTATATAGTTCTGGTATGAGATCTTTAAGACCATAACCTTCTATATATGACGTGTATATAACACCACCACTAGAATTCCTCTGACCAGGTACGTGAGCTTTCTCTAGAACTATAACCTTATAACCCTTCCTAGCCAGGTAATACGCAGCTGAAGAACCTGCGATTCCCGCTCCTACGATCACTACATCATATTTCTCAACCAATATCCACACCTCCTACTCTCCTAGCTTCTTCTTAAGAGCCTGTATGATCTTTGGAAGAGCATCATATAAATCCTCAACTATTACATGTGTTGCTATTTCGAATATAGGAGCATTAGGATCTATATTTATAGCTATTATATTCTCAGAAGCCTGCATACCAACCTTATGCTGCACAGCACCGCTTATACCACACGCGATATAGATCTTCGGTGATACAGCTTTTCCCGTCTGACCGATCTGCATATCATGTTTTATCCTGCCTTCAAGCTCTTTAAGCTCTGCATGTATCAGAGCTCTTGAAGCTCCTAAAGCTGTTCTCACACCAAGCTTTCTACCTATATACTCCGCCAACTCTCTAGCTGTCTCATAAGCTTTAACAGGATCAGGTTCTCCAGAAGGTCTTCTTAGAATCCCCATTCCAAGACTTACTATTAGATCAGCTTCAACCAAAGGATCTCTAGTCTCCGGAAGTTTCTCAACATTTATAACTCTAAACCTCTTAACCTCCTCAGGTATCTCGGGATCAAATCTTATTATATCACCACTTCTACTGGTATCCCTCTGAGGAGGTTTAAAGTAGCCAGGTCTAACACCAGCTATCTGAGGTCTGTGTCTGGGTGTGTATATCTCTGCAATCCATATAGCGGCAGGTCTTATCTGAGCAAGAAGATTCTTGAAAGTCTTTCCAGCTAGCTTGAACTCATAGTCTTTCACATCAAAATCTATACAATCAGCTGCCATCCCAGTATTAAGCTTGTACGCAACTCTAGGACCTAGATCTCTTCCTAGATCGTCTGCCATGAAGAAGAGAGCCCAAGGCCTGTATCTAGACGCTATCTGGTACATAACCTCTGTATATGCTATGGGATTGTAATGCTCGAGTTCCGGATGATCCGCGTATACAACATAGTCGGCACCTCTATAGATCAGGTCTTGAAGAAGCTCTCTAGGGATCTTATGTCCTAGAACTACCGCTCCAACTCTCATACCTATCTTCCTAGCAACTTTAGCCGCAGCACCTAAGGTTTCGAGACTTACCTCGAACAACTCTCCTTCAATGAACTCTATGAAGCCCCATGCATCTTTATAACCTTCTAGATCAGGTGTTGCAGGTAGAAGTCTTGATTCGAGAGACATTCTAACCACCTCTTGAGGTTTCTGAAGACAGGATCTTTACTATGTCATCTGCGAGATCATCATAATCATATATCTTGCCAAGACCTTGAGAAACCAGGGCTTCCGCAAGTTCTTTAGAAGGATTTGTTATGATATCTCCAGGCTTGTAAGGACCGTAAGCAACTCCTCCAACCTCTATTTTCTCAACCTCCTTCACAATCTTGATAGATCTCCCTACAATTCTTTTGACAACCATCTTAGGAACCTCTATGGTTGGACCAACCTGAGTGGGAGAACCTAGAAGACCTATAAACCTCGGATCAGCACCTATGTCATCGGCGTTTAAAACCTTGATCTCTGTGATCTTTCCTTTATACATCTCCATCAAGCTCTCCAATCTTCGCGAGATAGGTGTTGGAGGTGCTTCATACTCAGGTCTTATCGTAAGCAGTGCTGGGAGATCCATTTCCACATCCTGAATCACTCTTCCCATTCTCCTTCTAACCATAATAACTCTTCTAACAGGATCATATGTGAAATTCGTGACATAAGTCGCGTGAGCAACAGGTATTCCAAGTCTATCGCTCAGAGCCTGACTGAGTTGAGGACCTGTGTTTCCTGTTTCCCCGTCAACAGCTTTCATTCCTAGGAATAATACTATGTCTCTATAGAGATTCTCTCTATACTCTCTCAAGCTATCTAAGATCTTCTCTCTAGATATCTCTCTACTGATATATCTCTCTATAAGAGAGTACTTGCTTATACTAGGTTTATTGCTATAGATCTTATTAGGTATGAGATTTCTGCTATACAGATCCTCAGCTATCTTCTTTATCTCTTCATCACTTCTACCCTCCTCGATAGATGCTATGAGACTTGTCACAGCATCTCTGTGGATATCTATGATCTTTTTAATACCCATAGAGAGGGTGTACGCAGTAGCTCTAGTATCAGCTCCAGCCATTCTTCTATCGCTAAGTATATAAGACTCATCAACCCCCCAAACCTCGTAGCTGTATAGAGTTGATGCTATAGGTATAACCCTCTGGTGAGGACCCATAGAGATGCTTATAACCTTACCACCTGCAAGTCTTCTCAGATAATCAGCAGCTTCAATAGCTTTAACATCGTAGGGATTTATAACTAGTTGTGCTTCTTCTCTCTTGATAATACCTCCAGCTGTTGCGACCTTAGCAATGTCTGAGGGAACACCCTTGTACAGGGCGAAAATTAGTATTCGGCTCACCTCTAGTAAACTTCTTTAAAAGGTTAAAAACTCTATCTTCTCTTTTTATCATTTTTATATCTAGTTAATATAGAAATTATCAGATAGCTATAGAAGTCTAGAGAGTTTATATCTGAGATCTCTAAGTCCTCTAGCTAGTTCTTCAACGCTTTCATAGGTGGAAAGGATCAGTGGTATAGCTTCTTTATCCGCGAGAACTAGAGCTAGAGGGTCTACCCTCTTAGTTCCGTGGAGAACTACCGCGGCTGGTTTTACAGGAGCTACTCTCACGGCAATCATAGGAGATCTTCCTGCAGCTACTTTTGTGAAGACTAATGCTCTCTCGCTAGTCATACCCATTATCTGCCAGAACTCGTTTCCAGAGAGATTCTTTATAGCTTCGATAGAATCTATAAGTGTGTATCCGTAGAGTTGTTTTGGTATGAATATCGAGTTTAGAACTAGACCTCTCACAGCTGAGATGAGCTCGTCAAGGTTTACAGGTATGTCGAATTCTCCCATGTCGATTATAGCTTGGATATTTATGTTAAAGCTTTTCATAAGCTCTCTAGCTACAGTCCATCCTCTCTCAGAATCTATCTTTATCAGAGCTTCTACATATTTTCTTACAAATCTAGCTCCTGGAATCCTCTTACCCTTCTCATAGCTGTTTATAACGCTAGGAGCTATGTTAAGCATTCTAGCCAGCTCACTCTGGGAGACTTTGAATATAGTTCTCCACTTTCTAAGTGATGATGCTATGTCACTGCTCCAAACTATATCTCCTGCGATTCTCTTGCCCAGCATTTCAATTATATACTCACTCATAGAATCAACACTCTTCTTGATTCCTCATATACAGTCTTATACTTCCTACATAAAAATTAATTCTGAAGGTGTTATAGTGCTCGGCGAAAAGGCTCTGGATCTCATAGATATAATGCTTCCAGTTGTTTCGGAGAACATAGAGTCATGGGATGCAGTGCTAAGACTTATGAGGATTAGAAGGTATTGTATGGCTGTGGGAAGGATTATATCTGGAAGAAGTGTTCCTGTGTTCAGGATTAGAAATCTCGCCAGAGATCTTTTCGAGAAAAGCGAGATCGAATCAGCTGTGACAGAGATAAGCAGGATCGATGGTATATTTAGAAGAACGATGGCAGAATCATCTGAAGACATAGTATACACAGATCCCGAGATAGAAGCGTTCTCAGTAATCAGTATAATGAATGATCTATCTTTAGAATGTATACCAGTAGCAAGAGATGAAAATGTTCTAGGAGTAGTGTCAGAGATTTCAGTAATAGAAGAACTGAAGAGGTTCATACCTCTAGATATTTCCGCACTAGATATAGCCACGAAAGATGTTGAGACAGTAGATTCAGAAGCACCATTAGAAGAAGTGATAGGACTGATGATTCAGAAAGGATTTAGAAGAATTCCTGTTCATGATTCCGAGAGAAGAATTATAGGACTTGTGACAATGCTTGATATAGTAGCAGAGATAGCAGATCAATATAGGGTACATGGAGAGCTAAAAACACTAGACATGCTCTCCAGACCTATATCTCGGATGAGATATCTTCAAAAACCTGTATTCATAGATCTAGAGACATCTCTGAGAGAAGCTACCGAGGTCTTGCTAAGAAGCGGTGTCGGATGCGTTCTCGCAGGATCTAAGGAGAGTATTGTAGGGATAATCACAGAGAGAGATATAATAAGATTTCTAAGAAAAGAGATTATAAGATCCATTGATTGAAATAGAGAAGCTGGCTGGAGCTCTGCTATTATTTAATTCAATAAATAATGAATAGAGTTAGAGAGAGTCTTACAGTTAGGTTTTTCTATATTCTCGTTTCTACAGATCTGAGGTTTCAGAACTCGATTCCTATTCTACGAGTGAAGTTTAATACTGTGAGTGATATTATTCTATTGTTCTTCACAGCTATTATTATATCTTCTCCTACCAGTATTGTCTCCTCGGGTTCTTCTTCAGATCCCATGTGAATGTAGAGTGTATCGCTCTGTCTATCATATTCAAACCATATCTTCTCAGGATCTTCTACTATATATGTTTTTCTGTTCTTCTCCTCGTTCAAATATTCTCACCTAAGGATCTCAGGATCTTAAGACTGGGAGCCAGAGTTTTCGGATGATTTGCTCTAACGTAATCCAGTCTCCTTACACTAGTATTCTCGGGTGTTTTCTTAAGTATTCCTGGATTCCTATAAGCTTCCTCAGCTATTTCTATCAAGGCTTTAGCATATAGATCTATGCTCTCTCTAGTTTCGGTTTCTGTGAATTCTATCATGAGAGCCTCCTCAACTATTAACGGGAAGTATATTGTCGGAGCGTGAAGACCTCTGTCTAGAAGTGCTTTTGCTATATCTTCTGTGGAAACGCCTGTGTCGCTGAGGATCTTCTTAGCACTTATAACAACCTCATGTTTTCTAGGTTTCTGAGGGTCGTAGGGTAGTATATAATATGGTTTCTCCATGATCTTCTTAATAAAGTAGTTCGTGTTTATAACAGATACCTCAGCAACTTCTCTAAGACCTTCGGAAGATAGAGATGCAATATATATAAATGTTCTGATCACAGGAATTATATTACCATAGAAAGCAGAGATCCTGCCAATACACTTCTTACACTCATAATCCCAGTAGAACCTCCTTCCATCATAAGCTATCAAGGGTCTGGGGAGATAGTCTACAAGAGATCCTCTAGCACATACAACACCACCTCCAGGACCTCCACCTCCGTGTGGTGTTGCAAAGGTTTTATGAAGATTCAGATGAACTATGTCAAAACCCATGTCACCAGGTCTTGCGATACCCATGATCCCGTTGAGATTCGCTCCATCGTAGTATAGAAGTCCTCCAGATCCATGAACGATTCTCGAGATCTCTAGTATCTCATCTTCAAATACTCCAAGAGTATTAGGATTAGTAAGCATAGCACCTGCAGTCTTAGATGACACAACACTTCTGAGAGCATCAAGATCTACGGTACCTCTAGAAGAAGTGGGAAGTCTTATCACCTTGAATCCAGCCATTGCAGCACTGGCAGGATTCGTTCCATGAGCTGAATCTGGTATCAGCATCTCATCTCTATTCTCACCTCTATCCCTATGATACTTAAGTATCATTAGAGCTCCGGCAAGTTCTCCAGCAGCTCCTGCAGGAGGTTGGAAGCTGCATCTATCCATTCCCGTGATCTCTGAAAGCCATCTCTCTACCGTGTATATGATCTCTAGAATACCCTGAACCGTATCAGGATCTTGTAGAGGATGTAGATATGTGATCCTCGTATCCATAGATATTAGATCTGATATCTTAGGATTATACTTCATAGTACAAGATCCCAGGGGAACAGGTCCTACATCTACTCCATATGACATCTGAGATAATCTTATGAAATGTCTGACAACTTCAATCTCCGGAAGATCTGGAAGTCCTGTATGAGATCTTCTGATAATATTCTCAGGAATAGATATGCTCACATCTCTAAACTCATCTTCATATGGTATCAACGGTCCAGAACCGTATCTAGGTTTTCTCTGAATAAGATCCTCATCCCAGCGAGCTTGTCTCCACATTTTCAAGCCACCTCTCTAAGAGATCTTATCAGAAGATCTATGTGATCTCTGCTATGTATTTCTGTGACACAGAATAATGCTGTGTTTCCTATACCGCTTATCAGATCTCCTATATAAAATCCTCCGTGAATTCCTCTCTCTATAAGTTCTCTTGAGATCTCTCTATAATCTCTTCTGAGAAATCTTACAGGGATCTCTCTAAAGAATAATCTGGCTTTCGATGCTATCTCAGCACGATCTCTGAGATCTGATTCTATTCTCTCTCTAAGATAAGCAGTTCTTCTGAGAATACTCTCTCCAAGTCTTCTCAAACCTTTATCTCCTATGTAGGAGAGGTAGACGGCTGCGGCAAATGCTTCGAGTGCTGAGTTTGTAGTTATATTACTTGTAGCTCTCTCTCTCCTGATATGCTGTTCTCTTGTCTGGAGTATCATTGCGAAGCCTTTTCCAGAGCCGTCGGCTTCTCTAGTGAAGCCTATAAGTCTTCCAGGTAGCTGTCTAAGAAGCTCTTGATCCATTCTAATACCTAGGATCCCTAGCGAAGGACCTCCATAGTTAAGTCCTACACCGAGGCTTGCTCCATTACCAACAATAATATCAGCGCCGTACTCTCCAGGAGGTTTTAGAATCCCTAGGCTGAGAGGTTCTGCATTTACTATGAACAGCATCTTCTTATCTCTAGCGTATTCTCCTATGATCTCAGGTTTTTCTATGACTTCTCCTAGGAATGAAGGGTTCTCGAGATAGATCCCTCCGACTTCTTTTTCCGAAACACTATCTATAATTCTTATACTATTGCTCTCCGTAATCTCGTATCTTATTATAAAACCTCCTACAGGCTCTATCCATGTTCTCACAACATTCTCTATAAAAGGATTCATGATTCTCGGAACAAGAACCCCTCTTCTCTTAGAAACCCTCATAGCCATTCGAAAAGCTTCTGCAACAGCCGTAGAGACATCATACATAGACGCGTTTACAATATCTACTCCGTAGAGTTCTGCAAGCATGCTCTGATACTCGAAGAGAGCTTGCATAAGACCTTGATTAATCTCAGCCTGGTAAGGTGTGTATGCTGTATAGATCTCACCTCTGAGAAGAAGATATCTCACGACATAAGGTATTGCATGCATGCATACCCCTCCTCCTAGAAATGATGGAGGATCTATGAACACTTTATTCTTCGAAAGAATCTTATCTATCAATATCTCTATCTCATTCTCTGAGAGAGGTCTTCCAAAACCTACTTTAAGAGGTCTTCGAAGTCTTACCTCCTCAGGAATATCACTCACGAGATCCTCAAAGCTCTTCCCAATATACTCAAGCATGCTCTTCTTAATCTCAGGGTCAGAGTTAGGAATCCAGGGATGATACAATTAAGCCACCTATAACATCTTCAACTAAAAAACTAAATAATGTATTAGCTTACAGCTGTAGCACTCACTCTTCAGGATTGTAGGAGGGTTGCTCAGACTCTCTCACTCCTAATTCGTCAGGTTTCACCACAAGATAATTTAAACCCCTCTCCGAAATGATCTTGATCGCATTCTTCAGATCATGGGATTTGAATAATGCTATCACAATACCACCTCTCCCAGCTCCACTTATCTTAGCTCCTAGAGCTCCGCTTCTTCTAAGGATCCATATTATATCTTCACATACATGACATGATGTGTTGATCGCGTATAAAAGCCCTTGATTAATGTTCATCAGCTCTCCTAAACTCTTGAAATCTCTCTCATGGATCATTTTAAGAGCTTCTTCTACGAGAACCTCCGCAGATCTATAGATATGATCTAGTATCTCTCTTCTCCTCTCATAGAGTTCTAGAACATCTCTCACAACAGATCCTGTGTCTCTTTCTATTCCACTATTCACCACTAGAAAACTATATTCATCAGGCCATTCAACAGAGATTCTCTTAAAAGATCCTGCTCTATAGTATACCAAGCCTCCGTAAGTCGCCAGAGTATTATCAATACCACTAGGTCTTCCATGAACTTTTTTCTCGGATTCAAAAGCTATTTTAGAGACAAGCTCTTTAGAAGGTTCTATATTGCAGAACCTTAGAAGAGCATGTGCTAGAGCTACAGATACAGCTGCTGAAGAACCCATTCCAGAACTTATGAAAATAGATGAATCAATGGCAGCTCTAAAGCTCCTGCTACAACCCAGATCTCTTATCTCTCTGATCAGAGTTTCAAAACCGCTTCCAATCCCCACACCTCTTACCTCGTCATATACCAATCCCAGCTGCTTAGATTCTAGAAATGTTCTAGAGCTCTCCTCAACACATACTCTAGCGTAGGAGCTCACGGCAGTACCTATGCCTGGAAAGCCTCTCACAACAAAATGCTCTCCGAATAAAATGATCTTTCCAGGAGCTTTCGAGCATATCATCATACTCCACCGACAGCTTTGAGTAATGCTACTATAGTGGGAGCTCCTACGAGAGTCATGAAGAGAACTCCCAGTGAGACTCCTTGTCTTGCTAGAGCTCCTGAGATTACTGCTACGAGAAGCATTCCGAAGATCCCTGGAAGTCCTGCGTCGTAGTATGCTAGGACTAATGCTATCGCTATGAAAAGCCCGTACAGCGATTCTGCAGATATTCTTCTAAACACGTATCTCGTGATCTCTCTAGAGTACTTCACTATCAGAGGATATGTTATGAGTAGTGATACTAATGCTGAGTAGATCAGTATCAATGATATGTCTAGATAGCTGTAGTGTGAGAGTATGTATTGAAACGGCTTCCCGCCAATACCTTGTATATCTTGGAAGAAAGGTCCTGCGGGACCTGCACTCATAGGTCCTGTGGGAGCTCCTATCACTAGAAGTGGTATGAGAGTTCCTCCTATGTATGTCCCGAGTTTAATACCTTCACGGGTTGTATACGCGAGCATAGCGCCTTCAAGCTTATCCTTCTTACTCTCTCTCAGAAGATCTCCTATGAGTATTGTGAGACCTACTGGAGACATTACGGTGGCGAGAATAGAGGTTATAGGAGACCATATGAGTATATTGGCAAGTTCTTCTCTGTTAATATTCTTGAAGGGGTTGAGATATATTCTATCAATCTTTGCAAGCTTCACTTCTTTGAAACCTCTTCCAGCAATACTTCTCCTAAGATCCTTATTCAATGATTGAAAAACCTCATACATTATAGGACCTACGGTGATTCCTAGGAAGAAGCTTACAACCACATTCTTACCATAAACACCTCTCAAACCTTGAATCATTAGAGCGAATAGTGGTATTGTAATCAATGCGAGTAGTTTATTCTTCGATGTGAGAGCTAGAATCATTACTCCTGCAAATAATATCCAGAACCATCTAGGTATAGAAACACCGAGAACCTGATCCTTTGTATTAAGCCAGTCACCCACCGGGAGAAGAAGCCATGCTACTGCTAGTGTGAATACTAGTGTGAGTATTGATGCTATGAGAGCTGCGGAATTACCCTTCCTAAGAAGCGTGTCAGCATACCCCTTCTCTCTAGCTGTAAGTGCGTCAGGTACCTGTGGTACTGCCATAACACCTCCAGGTATTCCGGCGAGAGCTACTGGTATCGCATCTGCTATTTTGAATGCTACTATAGCTGCTATAAACCATGAGAGAACTAGAAGAGGATCTACGCCTGCTAGTAGTAGTGCTAGAGCTATGGGAGCCATTGTAGCAGTCTCATCAGTTCCTGGGAGGATTCCTATAACTATGTATACTAGAGATGATATTGCAGATAGAATTGTTGCATACACTATCATCATGAGATCGATCATATCAAGTCTCCTCAGAGATGATTCTCTTAACTCTTGTAAGTTGAGTAGATATGATAAAGCCTATGGTAGCTCCTAAAGCTCCTAACGTGACTCTTAGCGCGGGAGCTATATTCTGCATGTTCAGAAGACTTGATATAGCTGGTGTGAGATAGTATAGTGAGAATGCCCCAATACTAGATATCAATGTGGCGATCCCTAGTTCTTTCAGAGAGACATACTCGCCATATATCTCGATGATATCACCTGGATCATCTTCTAGATTCTTTTTCTTCATATTCTTCATATTATAACCTCATGGAAACCTTTTTTAAGAAGTCTAATAAATTATGCTATAGAATAAGGATCCTTATACGATTGTATTATTTTAATAGAAGGATCTCAATCCTCCTGCTTTCAGAACTTCTCTAAAAGATCTGATGGCTTCTTCTCTTCTATCTATTGAATCTCTATCTATGTAGAGTCTTATGAGAACAACACTCTGAGAAAGAGATCCGAAGGTAGTCTCATCAAATCTTCTACTACTAAGACTTCCATCACTTCTCCTTATGAGAACATCCTCACTATGAAGCATTGGATTGAGAGGTAGTACTGGTGTGTCTATAAAAACTCTACTCCTAAGATCATCTGGAAGTCTTTCTCGAAGAATTCTATTGAGAAATTCTCTATCTAGCGCTGAGAGAACTAGCTGGAGATTTCTTCCTATAGGTACTCTATATTCGTCTATCATGGCGAATCTGATTTTCCTCTTCATAAGATCTCTTATGTGTCTATGGTTTCTAAGTTCTTGGATGAATAGAATCGTCTGATCATCAAGTTCTAGATATGATTCTGTTCTCATGATCAGATTCTTCAACTCTGATTCCTCTGCAGCTTCTCTAAGTGCTGTGCCTATCATTATGTCAATAGCTCTGCTAGTCTTGTGATAGTATACTGACATGAACATATGATATCTTGCTAGAAGCATGTGCTCGAAAGCGTCTAAAGCTTTATCACCTAGTGCAAGTCCTTTCTCTGTGGGTGTGGCGTTATATGCGATCCTAAGCCAGTCAATTCCAGATCCGTATCCTGCTCCTGTGTAGTATGAATCTCTTATGAGATAATCTATTATATCAGCTGCGAAAGGTCCTTTAAGAATATAGTATAGAGATCTCTCGAGATCTTCTTCAAATCCTGAGACACCTAGCACAGGCCATTCAGAAGGAGATCTAGATAGAATAGCTAGAGCTATCTCATCACAAGTGAATGAAAGGTTTTTTCCGAATCTCTCGAGACATTCTCTCAACTCTTCATTCTCTCTCACAATCCTAGATCCTATGATCTCGTGATTAAGCCCTTTAGGATATAGAACAGCTTCTTCAAAAGTATGAGAGTAAGGTCCATGCCCTACGTCATGAAGTAGTAAAACTAATCTTATGAATTGAATTAGAGACATAGAATCACTTCTTCCATAGAGACCTAATCTCTCAATAATACTAGAAGACATTACACCGGCAACATGCATAGAACCCACACTATGAATAAATCTGCTATGAGTAGCTCCTGGGTAGACATATACAGATGTAGGTAGCTGAAGAACTCTCCTCAGTCTCTGCATAGCTAGCGTATCTATAATGCATCTCTCCAGCTCTGTAATACCTATATAGCCATGAACAGGATCCTTTATAAAGTAATCGTATCTAAGCATTTTCAAGTATTCATTAGGTAGAATAAATTTATATCCTTTTAAAGGATAGAGTAGACGGTGCTCTCTAAATGAAGGTGCTTTCAAAAGGTATAAGCAGGCTTGCTGCTATAACAATACTAGTAGTAATATTGGTAGCAATAGTAGCTGGTGTAGGTTTCTACTATATCACAAGACCTCCTCCAACACCTGTTACAACACCAACACCTACCCCTACTTCTCCTATAACAACTCCAACTCCTACACCGACACCTTTTACAACGCCTACAACAACTCCTCCGCCTATGGTGAAGCTCCATACGCAGGTTCTCTATATAATATCTAATGATGAGAATGCGAGGATTCAGATGTATAAATCCGGTGCTGTAGATATAGCTGTTGTCACACCTGCTAGATGGAAGGATCTTAATGGAACTCCTGTTGGAAACTTCTACTTGGTTCTCCAACCGGATCCTAATAAGCCTAGACTGACTATACAGCATATAATACTCAATACATTTAGAGAACCTTTCAACATAACTGAAGTAAGACAAGCTCTAGCATATGCAACCCCATATGCAGTAATACTAGACCAGATATTCGGAGGTCTTTATACTCCTCTCTACACTATAGTTCCTAAAGGCATGTTCGGATACACAGAGTACAACATAATTAAGTACACCTATAACATGACAAAAGCTAGAGAGATTATAGATAATCTGAAAGCCAGAGGATTCGATCCTGGGAAATACACTATTACAATAATATATAATCTAGGCAACACAGCTAGAGCACAGATAGCAGCACTGCTACAAAACTCATGGTCTCAGCTAGGTTTCAAAGTTTTCGTAGAAACCTACAACTGGCCTCAATATCTTTCGAAAGTTGATCACTTTGATTTCGATGTAGCATTACTAGGATGGATACCGGATTATCTGGATCCTGATAACTATCTCACACCATTTGTCTGGGGTGGTGCGGAGTTTAAAGATCTCAAGTATTACAAGGGAGCATCTCCTGGAGATGTCTCCAACTATCTATCTAGAGTAGAGAGAGTTATAGATACTCCGAAGTATATAGTTGTCGTAGGACCTCAGGGTAGTGGAGCTACTTATACAGGTCCTACAAATAAGCCTCTCCTAGTAGTAAGTTATGTTCTAGATGAGGAGGCTACTAAGAAGAACTGGGAAAAGCCTTATGCAATGGTTAACATAGGTGCTCCAGGATGGAGAGATATACCTGTCAGCGCTCTCGTTAAGCTCTCTAAAGTAGTTCTAGATCCTGAGGTTAGAGAAGCTATAGTGAATGCCGCAGTAATAGTATTCAACAATGAAGTTCCAATGATAATGCTCGGTCAGGCTGTCACAGGTCTTAACTACGGTAGCTGGGTTAAGAATATGTACTATCCTCTTACAACATTCGCTAGATATGACCTGGTTTACGAGGATCCTAATGCTCCCGTAGTTGACACAGGAGTGCTAGGTATCAAGAACAGTCCTGAGACAATGGTTATAGCGACAATTGGATGGCCTGATACTTTTGACACAGCGAAATCATACGAATCTTTTGGTTGGGAGATATTCCAGCAGATCTATAGCAAGCTAGTTGATTACGAGTATGAAAACATAGAGCCGGAACCTCAGATAGCGATAGCATGGGCTTTCAACAAGAATGGAGATGAGCTATACTTCGTGATCAGAGATGGTGTGCTGGCTTATGATCCTTGGAATAACAGGACCTACCCGATAACCTCGGTGGATGTTCTATTCAGCATATGGAGAGTAGCTAGACTGAATCTAGATCCTGCATGGCTTATAAGAGATTTCATAGATGTTAATGCATCAACAGTGCTAACTCTGGATGAGTTTAAACAGATACTCTCCCAAGGTCTTGTGACAGTATATCATGGTAGAGAGTATGATATATCATCTCTAGACCAGCTTCTCGGAGTATTCAACACAAGTAATATACCTATAAATGGAGTTGTCAAGTTCAAGCTGTACAGCCCATACGCAGCAATACTCCATCTATTCACGACAGCTCCTGCAAGTATTATATCTATGCAGTACGCCTTAGGAGACAAGTATCAGCAAGCTCTAGCAGATTCTAACAATGGAAGGAACCCGAGTGCCTGGGCTAAATACGTGATCCCTGGTGAGGATGATGCCACATACAAGCTTTTAAGAGAGAAGCCTATAAGCACAGGACCTTACTATGTTGCAAGCTATAAGGAGGATAGCTACATACTACTAAAGATCAATCCATACTACTGGGGTAAAGATATCTGGGTTAAACTCTATGGGTACAAGCCTTAACCAGACTTCTTTTTTTAAGTTCAGCTTTTTAATCCTATGAAAGGTGCGGCTTATGGGTTTCGAGAAATTCCTGATCCGGAGGATTATAACGTTCATACCCACATTACTAGGAGTTCTCTTCATAACATATATAATAGCATATGCTGTGCCAGCAGATCCTGTGAGAGCATGGGTTTCGGAAAAACTCATGGATCCTTCTATTATTGAGAGGATTAGAGCTCAGTATAAATTTAACGCGCCCTGGTATGAGCAGTTCATCTTTCTAGTGACAAGCTTTCTAAGAGGCGAGCTAGAAGATCCTGTGAGACATAAGAATGTATTTGATGAGATAGCATCAAGATTTCCTGTGACTGTAGAGCTGGCAGTGGTATCATTCATATTCCTTGTAGCCTTATCACTCCCTCTAGGACTTCTAGCAGCTCTTAGAAAAGATAGTGCTGTAGATTTCTTTGTTAGAATACTAGCTCTCTTCGGAAGCTCTATGCCTTCCTTCGTTCTATACTATCTCATGATACTGGTTTTCTTCACATATCTAGGAGCAACATATCTTGCAGGAATTCCCATGCCAAGCGATCAGTGTATTGCAACTATAAACAGCTACTCCTCCTATCCTGTAGTAGGTGTTGTGATAACATCTATAGGCTCTGTACCCATGTTTGGAGCTGCTATGTGTGGTGAGTGGAATGTTGTTATAGATAGTCTTAAAAGACTTTATGTGCCCGCACTCTCGCTGGCGCTTCTAAACAGTGGTTTCATAGCTAGGATTGTTAGAAATAGCTTTCTCGATTCGATGGGTTCTGAGTACATACTCTATGCTAGAGCTAGAGGTCTTAGAAAGAGTAATATATTTAAACATGCTTTCAAGAACGCATTCATACCAGTACTCACAATTCTAGGACTCTCCTTCGGAGGTCTGCTCTCAGGTGCTGTAATTGCTGAGACCGTATTCAACATACCTGGTCTGGGTAAGTATATGTATGATTCTATTACAAGGCTTAACTTTCCAGCTTTAATAGGTTCGGTCTTCGTCGTAGCTGTAGTATATCTGATCGTGAATCTTGTGGTAGATATACTCTACGCATACATAGATCCTAGGATAAGATATTAGGTGGTTGCATGAGCTATATACTATACAGAGCTTTAGAAAGGCTTATAGAATCATATGCTAGATCTAGAGATATCATTCAGAGAGGATGGTACGAGAAAAATGAGTCAAGAGTTAGAGAGTGGAAGCTGATGGCATATGCTTTCAGCAGATCTCCTATAGGAGTTTTAGGAGGTTTCATGGTTCTCATAACAACTATTCTAGCGATCATAGGACCTATAATAGCTCCTCAACCGTATTGGGTGTATCCTGTTCTAGAGAATCTAAGTCTCAGATATCTCCCCCCATGTATTCCGCCTATGTGTAGTGGAGGACCTCTGCTAGGTACTGATGAATGGGGTAGAGATCTTCTTTCAATGATACTATACGGGATTAGAATATCATTCGTGATATCTCTAGTAATAGTACTCCTAGGAGCTCCAATAGGTATAATTCTAGGATTGATAGCAGGATATAAAGGAGGTTATATAGATGAGATTATAATGAGGATCACAGATATATTCATAGCTTTTCCAGGGCTTATACTAGCTATAGCATTTGCATCAGTTCTACCGCAGAGGATAAGAGGATTTCTAGATGCCTACACACCAGTCAGAGATCTATTTGCGGCACTCTTCGGATTAAGACCTGAAGAATTTGGACAGATAGCAGCACTACTATCTATATGGATCGCTATGGTGGTAGTATGGTGGCCCGGCTATGCTAGGGTTGTGAGAGGTAGCGTGCTCAGCGTTAGAGAACAGCCTTTCATAGAGGCTGCAAAGCTTATGGGTCTTTCGAGCTGGAGGATCTTGACAAAACATATTCTTCCAAACATAATTTCACCGGTGCTAGTAATGATAACATTCGATCTAGCGACTGCAACTCTAGCTGCTGCAGCATTATCATTTCTAGGTTTAGGACCTCAGGAGCCTGTTCCAGAACTTGGTTTTCTGATCTCTAAAGCCGGTAATTTCTTCCCTGAGAAAAGTCTTCATGTGGTAGTCATAGTAGGTTCTGTGCTTCTCTTCATAGCTCTGGGGTGGAATCTGCTTGGAGATAGTCTTAGAGATATTCTGGATCCTAAGACTAGAAGAGCTATAGAGTATAGAATGAGGGAGAGGAGATGAAGGTAGAATTCACAGACAGGCACATCCTGAAGGTAGTGGATCTGGATGTTAAGTTCTACACATATGCAGGAGTTGTTGAAGCTGTTTCAAAAGTCTCCTTCGATGTGTATAGAAACGAGATAGTAGCTCTAGTAGGCGAGACTGGTAGTGGTAAGACTGTTTCTACGAGAGCTATAACCAGGCTTATTGATTCTCCTGGGAGAATTGAAGGAGGCTCTGTGCTTTTTAGAAGAAGAAATGGAGGTATAGTAGATCTGCTCAGCCTACCTGATGAGGAGATCAGAAAGATTAGAGGTGATGAGATAGCATACATATTCCAAGACCCTACATCAGCGCTCGATCCTCTTTATACTATCGGTGTTCACATAGCTGAGACTGTGAGAGATCATAGAACTGTCTCGGGGAGGGTTTTAAGAGATCTAGCTATAAAACTTTTAAGAGATGTAGCCATACCCAATCCAGAGATCAGATACAAGAGCTATCCGCATGAGATGTCAGGAGGTATGAGACAGAGATCTGTTATAGCTATAAGTCTCTCGAATACACCGATTCTGCTAGTAGCTGATGAACCTACTACAAATCTTGATGTCACAATACAAGCTCAGATACTTGACATGATAAGAGATCTGGTTAAGAGCAGAGGTATGAGTACTATACTTGTCACACACAATCTAGGAGTTGTTGCAGAGACTGCTGACAGAGTTTATGTAATGTATGCGGGGAAGATCGCTGAACATGGTGGTGTATACGATATATTTGAGAAACCTTCTCACCCCTACACTCAGATGCTTCTAAGAGCTGTTCCAAATCCCATGAGAAAGATCACAAAATTAGAGTCTATACCTGGTACAATTCCAACACTTGTGAACCCTCCTAGAGGTTGTAGGTTTCATCCTAGATGTCCTTTTGCTATGGATGTGTGTAGAAGAGAGGAGCCTCCTCTTGTAGAGGTTGAGAAAGGTCATTTTGCTTCATGTTGGCTTCATGTTAAAAGGTGAGATCATGAGAATACTTGAAACACAGAACCTGAAGATCTATTTCAGAGTGAGAGGTAGTTTTACTAAGAAGGTGAGAGCAGTTGACGGAGTAGATCTATATGTTGAAGAGGGAGAGACTCTAGGCATTGTAGGTGAGAGCGGTAGTGGTAAGAGTACTCTTGGGAGAGCTATTCTAGGACTTATAAAGCCTACGAGCGGTAGGATCCTTTATATGGGGAGAGATATATGGAATATGAAGAGAAGCGAGTATAGAGAGTTTCGAAGAAATACTCAGATGGTGTTTCAAGATCCTCATACATCTCTTAACCCGCGAATGACCATAGTAGAGATACTTGAAGAACCTCTCAGAGCATTCAACATAGATGTGGGGAATACTGTGAAGTATCTATCAGAGAGATTAACAGAAGTAGGGTTAGGACCTGAATTTCTATACCGCTACCCTCACGAGCTTTCGGGAGGTCAGAAACAGAGGATTGCTATACTAAGAGCTATAATATCCAAGCCTAAGCTGGTCGTCCTCGACGAACCTACATCAAGTCTTGATGTAAGTGTTCAAGCTCAGATCCTAGAGCTTCTCAAGGATCTTCGGAAGAAACATGGTTTCACATATGTCTTCATATCACATGATATAAGTGTTGTGAAGTACATGAGTGATAGAATTGCTGTAATGTATCTGGGGAAGTTATTTGAAGTCTCTGATAGTGATACGGTGTTTGAGAAGCCTCAGCATCCATACACTCAAATACTATTATCATCAATACCAATACCAGACCCCGAGATAGCTAGGAAGAGAGAAAGACTGAAACCTATAGGAGAACCACCCTCACCTATAAATCCTCCTAGAGGTTGTAGGTTTCATCCTAGATGTCCTTTTGCTATGGATGTGTGTAGAAGAGAGGAGCCTCCTCTTGTAGAGGTTGAGAAAGGTCATTTTGCTTCATGTTGGCTTCATGTTAAAAGGTGAGATCATGGGAGAGTTCTTTAAGTATTCTATCTATATCTAGGATTTTCTCATAGCTTGTAAGTCTGATTCTTCTGTTATCTCCACAGATCATATAGATCTTTTTTCCTCCTCTTCTAAGATCTACTGCGATATTTAAATAGCCAAGTGCGACAGATCTGCAGGTATTATCTTTGAGACATCTCACTCTACTAATAAGATCTCTTGCTATAGAAAGTTCTGTAGCTTGTAGATAATATCTTCTAACACCTTCCTCCACACCTCTAAATATGATTCTTGTAGGAGATAGAATATGTGAGAGAAGAATTCTAGAAGAAGGAATCCTGAGACCAGGTATTTCTCCTTGCATCCTCTCTATATATTCTTCGATACTCTCTAAATATTTTCTAAGAGAGTTGAGACATTCTCTTTCTCTGATCTCATCTTCGATTCTCTCTAGATCTTGTTCTCTAATTTTCAGAGTTAGATAGAGTCTGTTTAGAGGGTCTTCTCCTCTAGAGTATCTGTACAGAGTACAATCGAGAGCGTAGAATTCTTCTGAACCTCCGGAGCTAATCGTAATGAAGAGAGATTTGAGTACTCCTACCCCACTATGCACGGGTTCTCTCATGCTTCTCACTGGCTAGATACCATATCACTATCTTAAGTTAATCATTTAAATTTGATGATGTAAGATTCTCAGCAGAATTCTGTTGAAGATGTGAAGCAGGTTCACTGTATTAACTCGAGCTAGCAGTCTTACAATGTATTTGATTCCAAGTCTTCATGAGTCTACTTATTATATTTCTGTTCAAATCTATCTACGGGTTTAATATGAGAGGTTTTGTAAAAGGATTTGTGAATGGCAGGATCTATGCTTCTTTTAATCCTAGAATAACAGCTAGCGCGATGCTGGTAGTAGGTGGTAGAGTTTCTTATCTCGGAGACACTTCCAGGGTGAGGTCTATGGCTAGAGATCTGAATGGAGAGATTATAGATCTTGAGGGGAGAATCGTTCTCCCAGGTTTTATAGATTCTCATGCTCATCTTGATGGTATAGGTTCTAATCTTAATACTCTAGATCTGAGGGGGGTTAGAAGTGTTAGAGAGCTTAAGGAGAGAGTTAGAGAGTATATTCTTAAGACCTCTTCAAAATGGATCATTGGAAGAGGATGGGATCAAGAGCTTTTCGAAGAGAAGAGATGGCCTACAAGATGGGATCTTGATGAGGTCTGTAGTGAGAGACCTGTGATCCTTACTAGAGTATGCGGTCATGCCGCGGTTATGAATACTAGAGCATTAATCGAGGCAGGTGTCATGGATATTCTCTCAGAAGATGTATTGAGAGATGAGAAGGGAGAGCCCACAGGTATTATAAGAGAGCATATTCTAAGTATTGTTAAGCAGAAGATTAGAAGAGATATGGATTTGAATACTCTCGAGAAATATCTTCTCGATGCAATGAAACATGCTGCTTCTCAAGGTGTTACTACAATAGGTTTTGTAAGTTGCGACCCTATATATCTACATGCTCTACTAAGCTTGCGTCAGAAGATCAAGCCTTTGATCAGGGTTAGAATATATCTAAGTCCTGGATCGGATCCTAATGGGAGAGATATAACTATGCTCGATACTATCAGAAGACTTGGAATCTACAGAGGTTTTGGAGATGAGTATATAAGGATACAGGGTTTCAAGATAATAGCTGATGGAAGTCTCGGAGCTAGAACTGCATGGCTTTCAAAACCATATTCAGATGATCCCAGAAGCTCGGGTTATCCTAATATAGAGAAGGATCTTCTGAGGATAATAGCAAGAGAAGTAGATAGATTAGGACTTCAACTCGCGATCCACGCTATAGGAGATAGAACTCTTGATATGATACTCGAGATATATAGAGAGCTTGGAAGTGTGGAGAGGAAGAGACATAGAATAGAGCATGCATCGCTGGTGAGAGATGATCAATTGGATATCCTTGGAGATTTGAAACCTGTTCTCGTGATCCAGCCTAGATTTGTATTGGGAGATTGGTGGGCTTTAGAGAGGATTGGTGTTGAGAGAATCAAATGGTTGTATAGGTTCAAGGATTTTATAAGGAGAGGAATCCCAATAGCTATTTCAACAGACTCTCCTGTAGAACCTTTAAATCCTTGGGAGACGGTATACTCGGCGGTAACTAGAGGAGAATATGATAATATATCATACTTCGAGTATTCTAGAGATCAGAGGCTAAGTCTCGATGAAGCTCTCCACTACTATACCAAGGGATCTGCTTACGCTCTAAGTGATGATGAGATAGGATCTCTTGAGGAGGGGAGGTTCGCTGATTTCATTGTAGTAGATAGAGATCCTTTTGAAATAGATCCAAGAGATCTGAGGAGTATAAGAGTTATAGAAACATATCTAGGTGGAGAGAGAGTTTATCCTGAGAAACCCTAGATCTTTGAATAAGATTCTTTGAGAATCATCTTAGAGATGTTATTCTTCTACCGAATCTACTTATTACAAGACCTTTCAAAGGATCTATGTAGAGAGCCCATGCATTTATTATGTCTCTTCCAATATATGATTCATAGTTCTTCTCTCCTGAGATGATCTCTGCAACGTAGAGGATTACAGGAATGCTTATTATAAATCCATTGAGAACACCCTGATCGATTCTGCATAATCCCTTGATCTTAAGAATCGAATCTTTTATCTTAATAATCTCTTCAACAAGATCATCAGGTTTTTCGAAGCATCTCAGATCTTCTGCTATATCTCTTAGAATTATACTATATCTAAGCCCTGGATCTACTAATGCTCTAGCATAGCTAAATCTTTCTCCGCTGAACATCCCAAGCAGTATAGATATCTCACTCAATAATCTCACCACAAGCCTGCTCGAAGGGTTTTTAGGTACACCTAGTAAGAATACCTACTCTATCTTAATAGCTATAACCTCTAATTATAAGATGGTGTAATCATATACCAAGCTTAGATCTGGTTAGAGACCCCAGATTTAGGCTTGTTATCGCATCGCTTATCATAACTATTCTAATAATACTGCTGAGAGTAGTCGTCTATATGATCACGGGGAGTATAGCTGTTCTAGCAGATGTTATTCATAGTAGTAGTGATCTTACTGCTAATATCATAGCTATTACAGCTCTAGCATTTTCTATGAGAAAACCTGATGAGGAGCATCCCTATGGTCATGGGAAAGCTGAGGGTATAGGATCCTTTTCAATATCACTTATCCTACTATTTCTAGCATCATTAATAATAATGCAAGCTCTCTCAAGAATGATCTCAGGCTCTGTAGAAGTAGAATTCACATTCTACTCAGTACTACTATTGATCATAACACTAGCTCTAGACCTATGGAGATCTAAGGCTTTAGAGAGAGGTGGACTGAGATATGGATCTATGATTCTAAGAGCTGACGCTCTCCACTATAAGAGTGACTTCTATATAACATCTTCGGTGCTGGCAGTAGGTCTTGTTGATCTGATCTATAGAAATGAATCTCTAATACTAATCTTAGACTCTGCAATAAGCATAGGTATAGCAGGGTATATAATCCTTGCATCATATAGAATGATGAGATTATCACTAGACGAGCTTATGGACAGATCGCAGAAAGAACTTGCAGAACTCTTCATCGAGGTATCAGAATCACTTGGTGCTAGAGTTAGATCTGTTAGAAGTAGAAGAGCTGGTAGAAAGATCTTCATAGACGCAGTAATACTACTCCCAGAAGATCTCAAGATAGATAAAGCTCACGAGATAACAGATGAAATAGAGAAGAACATCAGAAGAAGAATAAGAGA
>JAVZPJ010000007.1:40859-48829 GCA_038881635.1 Sulfolobales archaeon
ATTATCATGGGTGAGCTGGTTAGATTCTTTCGATTCCCAGCATTCTAGCTATATCGTAGATTATAGGAGGTTTCCAGTATTCTTTATTTAGCGACTTAACTATGCCTAGGATCCATGCTATAAGTAGTGCGAGTCCTATTAATACTGAAAGGATCCAGCCTATGAAAGGTATGAAAGCCAGGATCCATGTTAGTACTTTAATCACTACTACTAATATGAAGAATGATATAGATAGATAAGCCCAGTATCTGACATACTTGTATCCAGGTTTCAGAATTAGAGCTAGTACTGCTCCAATTATTGATAGAAGCCATGCTATGAACCCCCAGATTTTTTCTTCCTCACTTATTTCAGAAGCGCTCATCACCATCAATCTCATGTATAATTGCAATTGAAAATATATAAATAAAATGTAGATAAGGATTATCGAGAATTTTCTATATTGTTTTTATATGATTAAATATCTTATAATGATTTACACCTCCGATCAAAAGCTTTACCTCTCAAGGCTGTAGAGCTGGGTTAGAGTGCTAGAATTCTACTGCGTATCCTATCAGATCTCTTATACTCCTAAAGCCTATCTCCTCAAGCCATCTCTCCAGACCTGTTAGTATATCCTTAACAACATCAGATTTCTTCAGTAGTGTTGTGCCTATCTGAACTGCTCTCGCTCCTACTAAGATGAATTCTGCAACATCTCTCCAATCACTGACTCCTCCAACTCCTATTATCTCTGGTTTGTACTCTCTGTAGATCTCATAAATCACTCTAACAGCTATGGGATGTATTGGAGGACCTGATAATCCTCCGAATATGTTTGTGAGAATAGGCTTCATAGAGTATATATCTACTGCAAGAGCTTTCAGAGTATTGATAAGAGTTAGAGCTCTAGCACCTTTCTCAAGAGCTTTACCAGCTGATTCTATTATTCTATCGCTCAAACCCAGCTTAGCTATCACAGGTATTCTAAGAATCGAGGCTACACTGCCTACGACTCTTGCAACATCAGCAGGATCGCTTCCTATATCCATTCCAAAACCTCTGGTATGAGGACAGCTTAGATTAAGCTCTACAGCGTTAGCACCACTCTTCTCAGCGATCTCGGCAACCTCGGTGAAATCTCTCTCGCTAGAGCCTCCCACACTTACTATAATGATCCTTCTAATTCTCCTAGCTCTCTCAACAAGACTAGGTATGATCTCTATGCCGGGATTTGCCAGCCCAACCGCGTTTAGAAGACCTCCATTTCTAAGCTCAACAACTATAGGAGGTTCATAACCTGTTCTAGGCTTTGGTGTTATAGTTTTAGTCACTATAGCTGATACTCCGAAACCTGCTAATATTTCAATATGCTCAGGCTCCGACCCTAGAATCCCACTGGCATTCATCACAGGATGTTCTAAGACTATACCTGCTATATCTGTGGAAAGTCTCTCTCTAGAACCTTCCAATCACACCACCTCTCCTGAGATCTATGAATTCTCCATCTAGAAAAACAATTCTACCTCTAACAATCGTAGCATAGGTAGATCCTCTGAATCTCATCCCCTCATACGGTGTGTTTCCAGCTCTCGAGATCATATTAGAAGAACTTATCACATTCTCCCTATACAGATCAACAATAGTATAGCTCGCCACACATCCAGGCTCTACACATCCATACATATTCATATTCAGAAACTCGAGAGGTTTTAAAGAACTCATCTCAATAATCCTATCAAGAGATATGAATCCTCTGTGATACAATTCTAGAACAAGAGATGAGAAGAATTCAGCTGATGCAATTCCTGAAGGACATTCTGAGAAATCTCTACTCTTCTCCTCAATAGTGTGTGGCGCGTGGTCTGTTGATAGAAGATCTATTGTACCATCCTTAAGACTTTCTAGGAGTAGTTCTCTTATTAAGCTCTGTCTGAGAGGAGGATTCACTTTCGCAACACACCCAAGTCTTCTCTCATGATCTGAGTCTAGGTAGAGGTAGTGTGGACATGTATCTGTAGACATATTCATTCTCTTAGCTATGAAGGCTGTATAGGTATTGCTCACATGAGTCACATGAACCGGGATCCTCCTACTCGAGATAGCTTTCGAAACTCTTACAAGAGCTCTTATCTCGGATTCAATACCTCTACAAACCCATCTAAAACCTTTCTCACAAGACTCTCTAATAAGATCAGGATCTTCCGCATGAATTACAATCCTAAGATTATCGAAATTAATCTCTCTCGAGATCTTCTCGAAGAGAGGTATGTCCTCAGGATATATCTTAACACCCATAACACCAGGTCTCGAGAGCATTTGTCTAAGTTCTTCAACATCCTGAGGCAGTGCTACCCACACTCCATAGTCTACCACGGCTTTCTCTTCTAAAGCTTTCAACTTCAGATCTAGATTCTTCAAACTATTAATCCTAGGAATAGTATTAGGCATATCGATAACAGCTGTGAAACCTCCTCTAGCTGCTGCAAGAGTTCCAGATCTCTCATCTTCTTTATATGAAAGCTCTAAACCTCTTAGATGCGTGTGGATATCTATAAAACCTGGTAATGTGATTCCTCTCCTGAGATCGTAATGCTCTTCAGCATCATTAAATCTTACGAATCCATTCTCAGCTCTTACTACAACTCCTTCATCTATTAATAGAGAGAGATCTCTTAGAGATCCTCTCTCATAATATCTGATCCAGAGGCTAACCCTCTTGCTCGAGATGCTCAACCACCTCATCACATCTTATTAGAGGTCCTTCAACGCATAATCTCAAAGGCTTAGGCTTAAGAACACAACTACCGCAGAAACCTATGCCGCATTTCATGTAGGCCTCTAGATTAAGATAGATCCTTTCTCTACTTCTAGAGTTTAGGCATAGTTTTTTCAGCATCTCTCTAGGTCCTGAACCTATGATCAGATCCCATTCATCTTCTTGATAAAGCTCTCTGTAAAGATCTAGTGCTGTTCCTTTATACACATACTCCGATCCATAATCTTCTGCTGCATAATAGATTCTTCTAATAGATCTATATGATGCTAGTTTTTCTAGGTTGAATAACTCAGATCTTCTTCTCACACCCCAGATAACAGTGATCTCTCCATCAATCTCGCTAGCATCTCTAGCAAGATATGGTAGTGGAGCGATCCCAGATCCTCCTGCTACGAATAGGATTCTAGGATTCTTAGAAGAGAATTTAAATCCTCTTCCATAGAATCCATTCACACCTACAAAACCTGGATTTCTAGAGAGTTCTCGAGTACCTTCACCTCTTATCTTAAAAACTATGCTTAGAAGATCCTTGTCATAATCTGAAACACTCATAGGCATCAGATCTTTTCTCGGCACCCAGATCATCATGAACTGAAATGGAGCAGGTCTATGCAAAGGCTTGTCAAGAAGCTTTATAAGAATTCTGAAGAATCCCTCTGACAGTCTCTGGACTTCTAATACTCTTCCAGACATGAACATTCTAGATCCCTAAAAGCCTGGGTATCTCACTCTCCTCAATCAAGGTCCCGCAGTACACGCATTCTATTTTAAGAGGCTTGAGAGATCTTCTCTTGAAAAATGTTGATATAGGTTCTCTAGATTGATTGGTTATACATGTTGGATTAGGGCATTTGAGAACTCCTCTAATCTCTTCAGGTATCTCGACTCTGAATTTATTCTTAACCTCATAATTCTCTATAATATTTATAGTAGCTGTAGGTGCTACTAGAGATATGATGTTAACCTCTTCAGGTGTTAGAAATCTATTCTCGATCTTAACAATATCCTTCTTACCATACTTACTACTCTCAACATTCATAAGTATAGCTATTCTATAACCTTCTCTACCAGTTATTCTCAGAACTTTTAGAACATCAACACCTCTACCAGCTGGTATATGATCTATAACAGTTCCTCTACCGATCTTTGATACAGTAAGAGTATGAGAATTCAAATCTCACCACCTAGGATAAGAGTTAGAAGAGCCATTCTAATAGGAACACCTAGATAAGCCTGGTAGTAGTATGCTGCATAAATACTTCTATCAACAGCGTGATCTATCTCATCAACCTTGGGTAGTGGATGTAGTATCTTAAGAGATCCTCTACCTCTAGAGAGAAGATCCATTGTAAGCCTGTAAGAACCTCTAACCTTCTCATACTCGCTAGGATCTGGGAATCTCTCCTTCTGAATTCTAGTCATATAAACCACATCAACATCATGTATTACATCTTCAAGTTTTTCAAAGATCTCATATCTAATACCTCTCACCTCTAACAACTCCAGAACCTCTGGTCTAGCTCTTAGAAGTGGTGGGGATACCAGGTATAGTTTAGAAGGCTTGTAAATAGTTAGAGCGTATATGAAAGAAGTTGCAGCTCTACCATATTTAAGATCTCCTACGACAGCATATTTAAGTCCGTCGATCTCTCCAAACAACTTTTTAACAGTATAGAGATCTATCATAGCCTGTGTAGGGTGGTGCTGTCTTCCATCTCCTCCATTTATAACAGGATCTTCTGATATCTCAGCAGCAAATCTCGCCGCACCCTCGAATCTATGTCTTATAACGATGAGATCGCTATAGGCTTCAAGCATCTTGATAGTATCAGCAAGATTCTCACCCTTCTCAACACTAGTACCCTCGGCACTGCTGAAACCTATGACATCAGCTCCAAGTCTCTTGGCTGCGGCTTCGAAACTCAGTCTAGTTCTTGTAGAAGGCTCGAAGAAGGCTAGTGATATTATCCTGCCTTCGAGGGTTCTAAACTTTCTATTTATATTCCTCAGATAATATTCTGCTAGATCGAATAATGTTTCTAGTTCTTCACGTGTGAAGTCTAGTATTGATATAACATCTCTTCCTAGGAAAGAGTTCTTCAGAGTGCCCACTATAGACTTCTCTCATGAGTTTATAAGTGTATAGTACTAGATCTTGGGATAGTCAGAGCTATGATCTCATCTTGCTACTCTCAATATAATCTAGTATCTTATTCAGGGTATTCAGGTCTATCACACCGATCTCATGAAGTTTTCTAAAGATCTCTCTAGCTGTGTATAAGCTGTAGAGCTTAACACCGTGTCTACCCAGTCTCTCGCTAGCTCCTTGTTCTCTGTCTACTACTACGACGGCTTTAACAGGGTTAGATCCAGATCTCTTGAGAATCTCGATAGAGGCTTCAATAGATCCTCCTGTTGTAGCTACATCATCAACTATCACAGCTCTTCTACCTTCAACCTCTCCCTCAACCTGAGATCTTGTTCCATGTTCTCTTTTTTCAACTCTGACATATGCTAGAGGTAGATTGCTTATGCATGCTATATAACTTGCTAGAGGTATTCCTGCTGTTGCCACGCCTACGACTACTTCTATATCGCTTAGATCTGTTTTCTCAAGGATCTTCTTCACAATATCTTTCACGAGATCTGGGTAACCATATATTCTTCTAAGATCTATGTAGAAAGGACTTTTAATGCCTGAGGTTAGAATGAAATCTCCTATCTTAATGCTTCCAATTCTATATAATCTCTCTATCAGGTCTTGCATGATCTTAGAACCTCCTCCTGTTTTTCTAGGATCTCTAAAGTAGTTTTCCTAGGATCTCGTGAGCTTGTGATTGTTCTTCCTATGATCTCATAGTCAGCACCAGCACAGAGAGCAGATCCAGGTTCAGCTCCTTGAGCACCTACTCCTGGAGATAGTATCTTGATACTCCCACCAAGCTTCTCTCTGGCGATTCTTATGATCTCTCTCCTTGTTGCAGGAGCGATCACACCCCATGCATTGTTTCTCAGAGCAATATCTATGAATTCTGAAACATGTTTATCTATGAATTCTCTAGAGCCTTCATGGCTCATAGAGATGATCTGTATAACTTTAACATCTCTAGATCTGCATACTTCATACACTCTATCTAGAGCATCTTTTAATCCTGTGAAGCTGTGGATTATAACAGCGTTAACACCTAGATCTGCTAGGTATTCTATTGAAGCAGTCATTATATCGCCTATATCTGCTAACTTTAGATCTGCTATGATCATTCTATTATCAGAAGCTCTTCTAGCTACTGAGAAGATCTCAGGACCTCCTCTCAGAAGTAGGGGGAGTCCTAGCTTATAGCCTGAGACAATATCTTTTGTATCTCTAATGATTCTGAGACTCCACTCTATAACTTCTTCTCTGCTCATCTTCTGAAGAGGGTCTAGAGATATAATTACACTCAAGAAAAGCCCGATTAAATGTTTCTGAATAGAATTATTAAAAATAATATATTGAATAGATTTCAAGCTTTTTATAAGCTGTGAAGAGCATTATTTTTTTGAGGCGGTATAGCTTTTGAGTTCTATATATGTTGTTAAAAGAGATGGTAGGAGAGAAGATTTTGCTATCGAGAAGATTGTTGTGAGTATTCTCAAGACAGGAGCACCTCTAGCTACGGCTAGGAAGATTGCGAAGATTGTTGAGGCTAGACTACTCGAGCAGGGTGTTTCAGAGATCAGTACTAAGGATCTTATGAAGATGGTTCTAGAACTTCTTAGAAAAGAGAATGAGGAGTGGTATAGAAACTGGATCGTGTATGATAGAGCTGTTAAGAAGAGAAGATTAGAAGAAGAGAAGTGATTCAGGTCTAACTTTTTACTTTTTTATGATATTCTAATTCTAATGGTATGCCTTTCGAGAACCCTATATTCTATGTGGAGAAAGTTAAAAACCTGATCGATAGCGGTAGAGATGTTGAGGAGAGTAGGCTTAGAAAAGCTGGAGAATATCTAGGAACACCTCTTAAGAGAGTTGAGGTGTTTCAGAGCAGGTATAATGAGGTTTTCACGAGATTTATTGAGAAGAGATGTTCTAAAGCTTATGATGAGTATCAGGTGTGTATCTACTCGTGGAATAGGAGAAGAGCTTTCAAGAGCTTTCCAGTCTCTAACTATGCTACGGGAACTGTGATAATATTCAGAGGAGGTGAACCTCTTGAGGTTTTATCAACACCTCTGCCTAAGGCTTTAGACTATATAGAAGGTTCTGAGCCTGTTGAGATCGATAGAATTCCTCTGCATGTTTCTAAGAGAATTGATGGATGGCAGGTTAACGCGTATTATGATAAGATTCTTGGGAGATGGATCTTCTCAACAAGATATGTTCTTCATAACATGTACTTCCAAGCTGGAAGGCTTAAGATAGATCCTTATGGAGAGATTAGCAATCCAATAATACTGGTAGCAGATTCTATAGCTAGAGAATATGATCTCTATAATAGATTAGAGAGGTTCAGAGGATGGGTTTTCATATTCTCACTACTAGGTCCGGAGCCTGCCATAACATCTCCTCCATATCCTATTGAAGCTGATGTGAGAAACTACAAGCTTTATCTTATTGCTGCGAGAGATTCTGAGGGAGTTCTTCAGCCGGCTTCTGCTGTGAGTAGTAGGATCGAGTGGGATCTCTATGCTGAGGAGATTGAAAGAAAATCTATTCTAGATCTGTATAGAGAGGTTAGAAACTCTCTTACTCTGAGATCTTATATAGCATGGTTTGAGAATAGCGGTTTAGATCCTCTGCTTGTAGAGATTCCTTCAAGATATTATTATGATGCTATGATGGTTAAGCATCTTCATGATGCTAAGTCAGCAGTTGTTCTATGTAGCGAGAGCGAGGATCTATGCAGAAGTGTAATGGATCTTGTCAGCGATGATACTCCTAGAACTAGTATTAATCTTATCATGGATCTTGTCAGGATATTTGAGAAGAAACTATCGGAGACGAAAGATCTCGAGAGAGTGTCTAAGGAGATCTATAGATTCATACTAGATCTCAAGAGTGTGAAGGCTGTTGCTTCAGAAGAGATATTGAAAGAACTCACATCGGGAAATATAAGAAGACTTGTAAAAAAGATATTATCAATAGTATTCGAAGAACATTCTCTAGCTTCAGAAGATACGAGAGTACTGATAGATGAAATAAAAAAATTCTTAGAGAAGATCTGAGGAG
>JAVZPJ010000008.1:0-32541 GCA_038881635.1 Sulfolobales archaeon
GAGATTCTATCTAGAGATCTAGAAATCCTATGCCCGAAGTCTGGCATGAGCAGCCTTAGAAGGCTGAAGACTTTAGAAATAATCTCTCCGCCCGTGTAAGGTATTAAGATATTTAAGTTCATTATATCTACTTTATCTGGTGGGTTTAATTCTCTGCTCAGGAGAAGATTTTAGAAGATATAGTGAGATGGCTTAATAACATAGCTTTTAAATGGCAGAGAGAATGGGATGCTAATAAGATCTATGAAGAGGATCCGAGGGCTGACATGCCTAAGTTCTTTATAACTGCTGCATTCCCATATCCTAATTCTCCTACTCATATTGGTAATGCCAGATCCTTTCTCCTAGCTGATGTGATTGCTAGGTATATGAGAGCTAGAGGTTATAACTCTCTCTATCCCATGGGTTTTCACTACACGGGTACTCCTATACTCACCATGGCTGAATCTATTGCTAAAAACGATTCGGAGCTTATAGAGCTTTTCAGAGAATTCTATGAAGTTCCTGAGAATGAGATCAGTAGAATGAAGGATCCTCTCGAGCTAGCAAGATACTTCCATAGAGTATCTAGAGAGAGTATGAGAATGCTCGGACTTGGAATCGATTGGAGAAGAGAGTTCACAACAGTAGACCCCGAGTTTCAGAGCTTCATAAGATGGCAGTTCAGAAGATTATATGAGAAGAACTATGTATCTAGAGGAACATACCCTGTAGGCTGGTGTCCTCTCCATCAAATGCCTGTAGGAGGTCATGACACTAAAGATGATAAGGATCCTGAGATCGAAGAATTCACACTAGTATTCTTCAGAGATTCTAGAGGTAGAATACTTCCCACAGCAACACTAAGACCTGAGACAGTCTTCGCAGTAACAAACCTCTGGGTTAATCCTGATACGGAGTATGCAGAAGTACTTGTAGAAGGAGCTCTATGGATTATCTCGAGAAAAGCTTATGAGAAACTTATATATCAAAAAGATTCTATAGAGATCCTGAGAAGCTTCAAAGGATCAGAACTCGAAGGTTTAGAGGTTATCAATCCAGTCACAGGAGAACATGTGTACGTGATACCAGCGTCATTCGTGGATCCAGGCTTTGGAACAGGAGTTGTAATGAGCGTTCCATCTCACTCGCCTGATGATTATATCGCTTACATGGAGAGTATGAGAATTGAGAGATATAGAGAGTATCTAGAGAGATCTCCCAAGCCTAGGAAGATAATAGATCTGCCAGGAGTAAGAGATCTCCCCGCTAAATGGATTGTTGAGAGACTAGGTATAAGAAGTAGCAGAGAGAGGGAAGCTCTAGAGAAAGCTACCAGAGAACTTTACAATCTCGAATTCACCTCAGGAGTTATGCACATGGATCTCGATAGATACATATTATCAGGGGAAGAAGATCTGATTAGATCTGTGAAGAACTTGATTGTGGGAAGAAAAGTTTCAGAAGCTAGAGAAAATATATCAAAGATTCTTAGAGAAAGAGGTAGAGGAGATATAATATATGAATTGATCAATGCACCGGTATACTGTAGATGTGGTACTGAAATAGTTGTTAAAGTTTTAAAAGATCAGTGGTTTATAAGATATTCAGATCCTGCCTGGAAGAGAGATGGTTTGAAAGCTCTAGATAGAATGGAGATTATCCCAGAAGAGATGAAGAACCACATGAGAGAACTTATAGAAGGTCTCAGAGAAAAGCCTTGCGCCAGAACAAGAGGTCTGGGAACACCTCTTCCATGGGATCCCTCGTGGATTATAGAGAGTTTAAGCGATTCAACTATATATATGGCGTTCTACACCGTGATCCATAGAATCAGAAGTCTTAAGATAGATCCAGGATCTCTTGATGACGAGTTCTGGTCCTATATAATGCTGGGAGAAGGAGATCCTAGTAGGATTGCGTCTAGAATTAGAGTAGGGTTAGAAGATCTAGAGAGTTTAAGAAGAGAATTTCTATACTGGTATCCTCTTGATGTGAGAGTTGCTGGAAGAGATCTAGCTAATAATCATCTACTCTTCTTCATAATGAATCACACAGCTATATTCCCAGAAGATCTATGGCCTAAGAAGATACTAGTCCATGGATGGGTTTTGAGAGAAGGAGAGAAGATGAGTAAGAGTAGGAGGAATATAACTCCTCTCTTCAAAGCCATCAGGGATAAGAGTTCAGATGTTGTTAGACTTACTCTCGCAATATCTTCAGAGGTTGATCAGGATCTAGATTTCAGAGATTCCACCGCAGACTCCATAGCTTTCCACCTGAAGAAGCTCTATGACATGATATATGCTGTGAGAAGTAAGAGGTTTAAAGATGAACCTGATGAGAGAGAGCTTTTCATAGCTGCTAGAATTGCTAGAAGAATTTTAAAAGCTGATGAGGCTCTGAGAAGATTTAGAATTAGAGAAGCTGGTAATATCCTCTTCTTTGAGATATTCAACGACTTCTCAGAGATTCTCTCGAGAGAAAGTATTTGGAGAGGTTTTAAAGATATTATTAGAGAGTGGATTAAACTTCTCTCAGTATACACACCACACCTAGCTGAGGAGATATGGAGGAATGTACTTGGCGAGAGTAGTTTTGTTGTTAGAGAGATCGTAGATCTCGAGAAGATTAAAGGTTTTACAGATGTTGTTAGAGAACTTGAAGAGGAGTATCTAAAAAGTGTTATAGAAGATCTGAGAGAGATAATCTCTTTAACAGGTATCAAGCCTTCTAGAATAATCCTCTACACTAGCGGAGGAGAGGATTATCAGCTTCTGAGAGAAGCTCTTGAATCTTCTATGAGAAGAGAGGGGTTGAGAGAGTTCATAGGAAGAAATATCATGAGAGTTGATGAGAGTAGTAGAAGAACTTATGCTGAGAAGCTTAGAAAAATATTCGAGCAGGCTACTAAGATCTCTGCAGAGTTTAGAGAGCTAGTAGCTCTAGTAGATTCATTCGATGAAAGAACTCTAGCCAGCAGACTTAGTTCTAGAATTAAAGAGCTCTATCCAGATGCTGATGTTAAGATATACTACTATAGAGATCCCGAGGCTCCGGATCCAGGAGGTAAAAAGAATCAAGCACTTCCTCTGAAACCTTCTATATACATCCAGTAGAACTTTTTAATACCTCCTAGCCGAAGTTTATCTGGTGCTATCTTGAGTTCTAATGCTAGATCTAGGATAGGAATCGTTTTAGAAGGCTATGTATACCTAGACAACGCAGGAGCAGGTCCTCTACCTCTAGATACTCTCCAGAGAATCAAAGAATTCGCGGAGAAATGGTTTAGATCTGGAGAACCTTGGGTTGAAGGTCTTGAATCTATTGAGAGATCTAAGAGACTCTTCGCAGAACTTATAAAAGCATCTCCCGAGGAGATAGCAGCTGTGCCAGGTCTTACATACGGTCTGAATTCTGTTCTCTCATCTCTTAGAATCAACAGATCTAAAGATATCGTTGTCGCCGATGGAAACTTCCCTACATCAGTCTACACAGCTCATGCCATGAGAAGAGCTGGTCTTGTTAGAAATGTTATTATCGCGAGAGTCTTGGGAAGCAGAGATGTGGAGGAGAAGATCGAGAAGCTTATAAATGATGATGTTGGGCTGGTTCTAATAGATCATGTTTCATGGATAAATGGCTATAGACTTGATCTTAGGAGGATTGCTGAGAAAGCACATTATCATGGAGCTTTGGTGATTGTAGACGGCTTCCACTCGGCAGGGATCATACCTGTTGATGTGAGGAGATATGATGTAGACTTCTACCTGACAGGATCCTATAAATGGCTTATGAGTATTCATGGAGCAGGTTTTGTGTATGCTAGGAGAGATGTTATAGAGGATCTTAATCCAGGTTTTTCAGGATGGTTCGGAGTTGAGGATTCTCCAATAGCCAGACTTAAGATCTATGGTGAGAAAATGTTTGAAAAACCATATGATATAGAGGATCTAAGACCTGCTAGAGATGCGTCTAAGCTTGAATGGGGCACGGGATCTCTCATATCTTTTGCAGCGTTAGAGGCTTCTCTAAGATTTCTACTAGAGTATAAAGCTCCTGAGTATTTTGAAAGTCATGTGAGAAAGATTCTTAGAAGACTTTATGATGAGCTTAACGAGATCAATTGCGATATCGTGACCTCTGATGAAATACCCTCAGGAATTCTAGTATTCAGATCAAGAGATCCTTATGATATCGCTGATAAGCTTTCTAAGAACAGGATAATAGTTTCTGCAAGACCTGGTATTATAAGAGTTTCAGCACACTTCTATAATACTAGAGAAGAGATAGAGCTACTGGCTGACAGGATCAAGACGTTGAAAGCTTGTGAAAAACCTGGTTAGAGATATAAGGTGTTTTTCAATGAGACTCGGTGATATTGGTGAGAAAGGTTTTATTAAAAATATTATCGAGAGTTTTAAAAAGATCTGGGTTTGGGGTCCTCTAGAACCCGGTGATGATGCTGTTGCAATACCATATGTCGGAGGATATCTTATACTTAAGATAGATGGTTTTTCAGCGTATAACTCCAAGTATCCTTGGAATACATGGAGAGACTTCGGGTGGAAGGCTGCTACAGCTTGTGTTAGTGATATCGTATCTAAGGGTGGGAGACCTTCAGCTTATATGGTTTCTCTAGGTCTCAAACCTGATATGAGTATTGATGAAGGACTTGATATAATGAGAGGTGTTGCCGAGGCTGTGGAAGTCTATGGAGGTTATCTGGCGGGAGGTGATACGAATTCTGCTGAGAAGGATATCTGGATCGATGTAGCATGCATAGGATTCACACCTGTTGATCCTGTGAGAAGAGGTGGGATGCCAGGTGATCATATAGTGATCACAGGAGGCTACGGGTTGCAAGCTCTCGCATACAGATATTATCTTAAGTATCTTAGAAACGAGGTAGAGCTAAGAGATATTCCCGAGAGCATTATAAGAGCTACATCAAGACCTAGAGCTAGAATTGAAGCTCATGAGATTATTATCAGATTTAGAGATTGTATTAGAGGCTGTGTAGATGTTTCAGACTCGCTAGCTGAATCTCTCTATCTAATGTCTGAAGCTTCAGGTCATGTTATAGAGCTCTCTGAGATACCCGTAGATCCTGAGGCTCTCGAGATCTCGAGAAGACTAGGATTAGACCCTATCGAGCAAGCTCTATACGGTGGCGAGGAGTTTGAACTAGTAATCTCCGCAGATCCATCGTGTTCTTCAGATCTTGTAAAAGAATTGAGAAGATCTGGAGTTTCTGCAGAGATCTATGGGATCGTATCTGAGAAGAGAGGTTTAGAAGTTTATCATAAGAAGAAGATTATTGAGAGGAGAGGGTTCCAGCATTTCTAGCATTGATTCCTAAGATCTCTTAAAAAGATCCATGATATCATTAGAAGAAGTCTTAATACATATAAAAACCTCTACACATTATATATAGGAGATACTTATAAGACTTTCAGAATAACATTTTCTCCGATGGGTGTTGAAAGAATGCTTAAATCACCTGAGCTGGAAGACAGCTCAAGAAGCCCGGGCATTCCCGCAACAAGAATCCTTCCAGCGCCAGGGTCTTATGATGAGGCTACGAAGACTGTTAAAATTGCCGGGAGAAGTATAAGAGTTGGAGGTCCTCTTCCTAGAATAGATCCTGAGAATGAGAAGATAGTGAGAGTCACCCAAAGCATATGCCCGTACTGTCAGAGACTTCTACCCGCCATCATCTATGAGAAAGGTGAGAAGATATATATCAGAAAAACATGTCCAGAACATGGAACCATAGACGAGCTCTACTTCGGAGATTCAAAGCTTTACTATAGATTCCTCTCCATGGCTCGAGAAGGGAGAGGATCTAGATACGCTTATGTAGAGCTCTCAGCACCGTGCCCCTATAATTGTGGTCTATGCCCTATGCATAAGAGTCACTCGGCGCTTACTAATCTTGTTGTCACTAACAGATGTGATCTAGATTGCTGGTACTGCTTCTTCTTTGCTGAGAGAAGTGGTTTCGTGTACGAGCCTACACTAGATCAGATAAAATACATGGTTTCACAGCTTATGAAGCAGGGTGTGCCTATTGTGATCCAGATTACCGGTGGAGAACCTACTCTCAGAGAAGATCTTCCGGAGATAATAAAGCTTCTCAGAGAAATGGGTATAACACATCTCCAGCTTAATACTCACGGGATTAAATTCGCAAGATTATACTGGGAGGATCCTGAGAAAGCTGTGGCTTATGCTAAGACTCTTAGAGAGAACGGTGTTAACACCATATATATGAGCTTCGACGGTGTCACTCCAAATACTAATCCTAAGAACCACTTTGAAGTTCCATTCACTTTCGAGGTATTCAGAAAAGCTGGGATGACTAGCGTAGTGCTGGTGCCAGTTCTAATAAGAACTGTTAACGATCATGAGGTTGGAGATATAATAAGATTCGCTGCAATGAACATGGATATCGTGAGATCTGTGAACTTCCAGCCTGTAAGTCTTACAGGTATGATGAAGAGA
Organism: Sulfolobales archaeon; assembly: GCA_038881635.1. Classification (NCBI taxonomy): domain Archaea; kingdom Thermoproteati; phylum Thermoproteota; class Thermoprotei; order Sulfolobales; species Sulfolobales archaeon. The sequence goes on from JAVZPJ010000008.1 coordinate 6,487, forward strand.
TTTGAAAGAGAGAAGTATAGAATTACAATAGCCGATGCTATAATGAGAATAGAAGAGCAGACTGATGGAGAGATCGATAGAAATCAATGGTATCCAATACCAGCATGCATACCTATATCAGAATTCATAGAAGCATTATCTAAATCATTTAAGTTCGAGCTTACAACACATCCACACTGTGGTGCCGGCACCTACGTTTATGTTGATAGAAGAGGTAGTTCTAATCCTTATGACTTCAGATTCATACCTCTGGGTAAGATGGTTGATATAGAAGGATTCCTAGAATATCTAAGAGATAAGAGTGAGGATCTGAAGAGCGGAGGTAGTAGAGCTGTTGTAGGAGCTAAGATACTTCTCAGCATGATAACAAGATATATTGAGTGGAAACATGTGCCTGGAGATCTTAAGAAGCTGCTTCCAAAACTTCTGCTAGATATATTCACGAAGCAGAGTTATGAAGCTTTAGGAGAGTTCCACTATAAATTCCTCTTCCTGGGAATGATGCACTTCATGGATCAGTATAATTATGATGTTCAGAGAGTTATGAGATGTGATATACACTATACATCACCTGATGGAAGGATTATACCATTCTGCGCGTTCAATGTACTCCCAGATCTCTACAGAGATCATGTTATGAAGAAGTATTCAATGAGCTTCGAGGAATATGAGAAGCTCTACGGTCCTGGAAGAGTTGGTGAGAAGGTTAAGTATAGAAGAAGTAGAGAGTTGATTGAGAAGATTAGAAATAGCGAGATATATAGGAAGCATTACGAATACTTCCTCAAGAAACACAGAGTCTAAGTCTTAGATCCAGCTTCAGCGCTCTGCAACTCGCTTCTCAGTTTTTTCTCTTCTCTCCGCTCTCTATCCTCGGGATATACTGCGTAGATTCCTTTCACATACATGGGAGAACCACATTTAGGACATTTCCTCTCTTCAAAGATTCTTCCCACATAATCTCCTGGCACGAATTCTCTTGTCTCACTATAATCTTCTTTCACGCATGAGAGCTCTGTGTATACCTTTGGTTTTGATGTTTTCTTCTCTTCACCAGATCTCAGCAGGTTTGGTAGTATCATTGCTATCAGCATTATAATTATAAGAATCATCAGTATAGTTCCTGTATCGATTTGCAATAATACCAGATTCATTCATACCACACCCACGGTATTCCCAACACCTACTACTATCACCACGCCACCTGGAGGAACCTTTGTTCTTATGATCTCTTTAACTCTCTCAGCAGCTTTCTTAACACCTTCATATATTTCCTTACTCATCTCCGTGATAGCCTCTCTAGAGCTCATCTTAATGATAACAGCATCAAGAGGAATATTATATTTTGCAGTAACTCTCTCCATAGAGATCTTCTCAGGACCTGGATCTCCTATAGCAGCACCAACTCCTTCTGCAACTTCTCCTGATTCTTCGCCTTCAAACTTCAGAGCTGCATCAACTGTGATCACTCTTGAAATCTTACCCTCAAGTCTTTCTATTAATATTCTCAGAGCTTCTCCAGGTCTTCCCACAGTTCCTCCAGGTCCCTCAGCTTTTATCAGGTATAGCTTTCTATTCTCAAAATCTACCTCGCTATAGACTGTCTCCTCCTCGATGGGTTTTCTCTCAGCATGTGGTGCTAGCATTGACACCACCATAGGGCCTGCGGAATCTCCTACGGGTATTCCTTTTGAGAAAGGTTCTACAGCGTTTTTGAAAGCTTCTAACTCTTTCAATATTACTGGCAGAACCATTGCTAGCTGCATTAGAAGTATCCAGTTGTTGTGTTTTCTGCTGAAGAGATATAGATGTCTTATATATCTGTAGTAGAGGTCTAAAACCCAGTTTATCTCTAGAAGTACTGCGAGGTTCATCTTCTTAGCTCTATCTACATTATCCGGAAGCACCTGATCAACATAGCTTCTGATCTTGTTATCTCTAACTCTTATGAGATGAGAAAGTCTTTTTATAATATCAGTAGGCTCTATAGAGACGGGTTCTATTAGGAAGAAGTTTCCTATGAAGTTATCAACTATCTTTCTAGGCTCTCGAACTCCTAGGTTTGAGAGATACTTCTCAGAAGCACTTCTAGCTTCTTGAGCCATTTTACTTAGTGTTGCAAGTTTGATTCTAATGAATCTATCATATCTCATAATTCTCGATCTATCAAGTAGGTCTGTGAATAGAAGAAGAATCCAGAACAATGTTACAATAATCCACGCTATAGTAGTCCAATCAGAAGATCCTGTAGGACTTCCAGGGATCTGGAGTATCTTTAGGCTCATCCTCTGAAACCATATAAATAACTACTAGAAGCTATTTATAAAGAATTGCCTTTAGAACCTGCGAAACAAGTCACATAGTTCTAAAACTAGAACCCTCTCTCGTAGTCACTATAACCTGACCCTCGAATATAACTATAGTATCCTCAGCCTGAGCAACCTGAGATCCTGGGATGTCTAGCAGTACCGGGTATCCGTGGAGGATTCTTCTACTGTAGAGCTCTCTCAGAATACCATCGGGATCCGGGTGAACATCTTTAATCCATCTTCCGCAGAATGGGAGTTTCGAGAATCTTCTCTCTACAATGCTTAGAATCTCTCTACTTCTCTCATCAAGAGATCCTTTCAAGCTTCTGAGGCTGTATATGGTTACCACTTTCCTATCCTCGGAAACCATTCCAGAACCTGTTGTGAGAAAGGGTTCTATAGCGTATGCACTTCCATTGGTAAACTTCCAGAAGACGAGAGGATCTGAGAAGTTGGGAACGTTATAACCTGCATGAAGATTATATCTCTCCATCTTATGTCCACTGAGATTCTTCACAACTTTAAATCCATGGCTTCTGGCTGTTGCTTCTATTATTCTTCCCACCTCTCTCGCAGGTACTCCTACTGATATTCTCTCTATAGCTCTTTCTAGAGTGTCTTCAACTGCTCTGACAAGTCTCTCGAATCTTCCATCTAGATCCACGCTTCTAGCCATGTCAGCTATGTAGCCGTCTACGTGAACTCCTAGATCTATTTTTACAACACCTGATTCAGGTATCTTCTTAGGATCTCTGATAACTGGTGTGTAGTGAGCTGCTTCATTAGCTATAGATATGTTGACGGGAAATGCTGGTCTTCCTCCAAGCTCTGTTATTCTGCTCTCGATCTTCTCAGCTATCTCATAGATCAATTTTCCCGGTCTTATCATTGAGATAGCTTCTCTCATCACACTACTCGCTATGCTACCAGCTTTAAGGTATTTCTTAACCTCTTCCTCGCTCGAGTTAGAACACCTTATACATATAAAGGAATAGAAGGATAAATGCTTCTAAAAGAGAATCTATCTAGGGTCTTGATTGAGAGATCCCGGGTATCCGATAGCAGATCTTCATGAAGACATAGCATATTTTCTTCAGAGAGGAGATAGAGATCTCGTGAGAGATTTTGATAGAGACATACCTGGGAGGCATGGTGATATCCCAAAATACATGAGAGGTGGTGTGAAACTGATCTTCTCAGCCTTATTTCCAGCTCTTGAAACATGGGATCCCAGGCTTGGAGAGATCTCTGGAAAACTCTATGGGGAGAGAGCTTCTCCCAGGTCTAATATTTTCACAGGATTAGATAATCTGTTTGAACAGCTGAAGATATACTACAGGCTTTCGGAGGAGTATAGAAGATATATTGAGATAGTGTATGAGGGTAGAGATCTAGAGTTCTTTGATAGGGATGATAAGATCAGATTTCTAATATCTCTCGAGGGAGCAGATCCTCTGGCAAATCCGGATGATCTAGAGATAGTATTCAGATTAGGAGTGAGAGCTCTCGGGATCACATGGAACTACGATAACAAGTATGGAGCATCATGCACTTCTAATAAGGATTACGGACTTACAGAAGCTGGAGAAAGACTTGTCTCTCTAGCGAACAAGCTCGGAGTTGTCATAGATGTATCTCATTCGAGTAGGAGAACAGCTTTAGATGTTCTGAGCATATCTAAGCAGCCTGTGATAGCTTCTCACTCTAATTATCATGGGCGGAAGCCTCATAGAAGGAATATAGATGATGAGATTATAGAGGGTATTAAGAGAAGTGGTGGTGTAATAGGTTTCACACTGATAAGATCTACTATTGGTGGTAGTGAGAGTATAGATGATCTGATTCTCCATATTTTAGATGTGTGGCAGAGATTCGGTTCAGATGTTATAGCTATAGGATCAGATCTCTTCGGTATAGAAACAACCCCTGAAGGTATTAGAGATGCGGGAGATCTAAGAGTTATAATAGATAAGCTTGCCGAGAAAGGTTTTGGTGATAATGATCTTAGGAAGATCTCGCATGAGAATGTTCTAAGAATCCTCAGAAGCGTATCAAGCAGATGGAGTATGAAGAGCTCAGCTTCAACCTAGATCTATAGGTTAGCTTCCCCGGTTAATCATATATCATAGCTTTCAGGATCGCTTGCTCTAGAGAGTAATGTGAAGAATTATAAGATCCTGTAAAGAGATGAGGCATTTCTTAGATGGTTAAAACATTATGAAGAACAGGAGCACCAATGCCAGCAAGTTTTTGCTCTCATGATCTCTCTTTTCGTATAATAGGTTGTCCATAGTATTAGTAGTGGGATGGTATTAGAGATAGAGATCTGGTGTTTTAATTGCGTGAGGTTGGTTATGAAGAGTATCTAGGGTACATCTCTAAGCATAGCTCTGTGGTTGTAGATGATCAGGAGATTATGCTAAGACCTATCACTGTTAAGAGGTTTAAGCCTTCTGAGAAGGAGCTTACAGATATTTCTACAACTGTGTGGAGCTTTCCCTCTAGAGGTTCTTGGGCTACTCATAGAGGTGATTATAGGGGTAACTGGGCTCCTCAAATACCTAGAGCTCTTATAGAGATGTATACAAGACCTGGAGAAATTGTTTTAGATCCTATGATAGGTTCCGGAACCACATGTGTTGAAGCTAGGATTCTCGGGAGGAATTGTATTGGGGTGGATATAAGCTATGATGCTGTGATCCTGTCACTTCACAGACTCTACTGGTTGGAGGAGAGTGCTAGGAGGTGGGAGGGTTCGGAAGAACCTGAGGAGGTGGAGAATATTAAGAAGACTTGGTCCAGGATCTATCATGGTGATGCTAGAAACCTTTCTCTTCTAGAAGATGATTCAATAGACCTGATATTAATGCATCCTCCATACTGGAATATTATTAGGTATACTTCTAAAAACGAGGTTGAAGGAGATCTATCGAGATCTAGATCTTTAGAAAACTATCTAGAACTTATGAGTGAGATCGCTAGAGAACTCTATAGAAGATTGAAGAGAGGAGGCTATCTAGGAGTTCTCATAGGAGATACAAGGATTCGAGAGCACTATGTACCTGTATCTCACTATGTGCTTCAAGTATTTCTAAGAGCAGGATTCCTGCTGAAGGAGGAGGTGATAAAGATACAGCATAAGATGAAAACAACGAGAGAGGTGTGGAGTAGATTGAAAGATAGAAGATTTCTTCTCATATATCATGAGAAACTCTTTATACTCAGAAAACCGCTTGAAGAAGAGGATGTTAAAAGACATAGGTATAGTGGAAGGATCTCATTCTAGGATTATCATTACTCATAGAGATCTCATTATTTTGCCAGCGATGAAAACCAGTCTAGGATCTTATGTGAGTTGATTTGTTTTTCTAAAACAAGGATATATATGGGAGTGTTCCGGGTTTGAAAGCCGGTATATATTTTAAGAAGGGTGTTGGTGTTGCCAGGGATCTAAGTATTAAAATTGCTGAGATGATCTCTTCGAGAGGTTGGGATGTATTCTTTGATAGCGAGTTTGCTGGTGAGATTGACATGAGCAGGTTCAAGATCTCTGATCTGAGGGATTTAGATCTGGATTTCATCGTTGTCGTCGGAGGTGATGGAACTCTTATAAAGCTTCTCCACAAGCTTGGAGAGAGATCTATACCTATAATGACTGTTAGAATGGGGAGGAGAGGAGTTTTACTCGATGTATCTCCTATAGAGGTCGAGTCCAGACTAGAGGATCTTTTTAACGGGAGGTATGTTATAAGAAGTTATGAGAGGATCTATGCTGAGATCGAGGATAGAAGTATAAGAACACCACCTGCTATAAATGAGATTCTAGTCACACCATCTGTAGAATACATAAGATCCAGAGTTTTAAGATGCACCGTTTATAAGGATGATGCTCTCATATACTCTCTCGAGGGAGATGGTGTCATAGTTTCAACATCTATAGGATCTACAGCATATTCTCTAGCAGCCGGAGGTCCTCTAGTAGATCACTCACTACCTGTTATGGTGATCACACCTCTGCTACCTATAAATCTATGGGTTAGACCTGTTGTTCTACCTATAGATAGTATTGTTAGAATCATGGTTAGAAAGGATTCTATTCCCGCCGAGATCGTTATAGATGGTAGTGTGAAGATCCCTATTGCTCCGGGAGAGTCTGTGAAGATATCCAAATATCCTCATCCTGTGAGGATTATAAGATTTCACAGAGATGAGAGTATATATGAGAAGATTTTTGAGAGGAGATAGAAGTGAAGAAAGCTATCGTTCTCGACACCGCAGGATTATTCATAGCTCAGGCTCTGAGCTCTTACGGCGAGCTATGGACTGTTCCAGAAGCTGTTGAAGAGGTTTTAGATGAGGATTCGAGGAGAGGTCTTGAAAACATGATTGAGGCTGGGAGGATCAGGATAGATTCTCCTCCGAGAAGCTCTATTGAGGAGGTTAGGAGGATTGCTGCGGAGAAGGATTTTGAGGAAGCTCTATCAGATGTAGATCTAAAGATTGTTGCTCTAGCATACGAGCTTAGAAGAAGCGGTTTCAAGCCTATAATATATTCTGATGATTCTTTTGTTCATAGACTTGCAAGAGCTATTGGTATAGAGTGCGTGAGTATTAAGAGAGTTGTTAGAGGAGGTGGGAGGATTAAGATCTATGTATGCGATGTATGCGGTTTTAAAACTTATAAGTACTCGGATAGATGTCCTGTGTGCGGATCTAGACTTAGGATCTCGTATAAGTAGGAGTTGCTCAGAGCTAGAACTCGCTCAAGAGATCTCTTCCAAGACTCTTCTTAGGATCGTAGAGACTTCTTATAATCCATACAATCTCCTGAGCTTTTTCTTCTGAAAGACCTTCAACCCTGCTGAGCTCTGAAGCTGATGCGTTGAATATTCTCTGAACACTTCCAAATGTTGAGAGTAGCTTTACCGCTGTCTTAGGTCCTACATGGGGTAGGCATTGAACTATGTACTCCTGCCATTCTCTCAGCTCTAGATCCTCTGGTTTCCTACTCTTTCTAGGAATCATGCTCTTAAGTCTTCTACCTCTCATACTGGCTAGAGAGTAGATCATGTACGCAGTCTCCTCGGGATTGGAGGTGTATACAACAGATATGTTCCCCTGCTGAAGAACTAGAGCTAGAGCTCCATACACAGCTTTCCATCTATCCGTGGTTTTTCTAATTCTCTCGGGAGAGCCTTCTACTACGAGATATATCTTCTCGAATTCCTCAGCTCTTTTCATCTGATCGAATAGTCTTTTATCGAAAACACTTCTAACAAGATCCTCTACCTTCTTCCTCTCAACAGCACCTCCTTCGAATATGTAGTCTGCTGTCTCAAGCATTCTATACTCTATATAAGCTCCTAATCTAGCCAGGTTCTCAGGAACGCCAGAGCCTTTCTCTCTTTCATCAACTATGATTCTCACTATAGAGCTTCTACCCCGCTCAGAAATGTGTTAGGGTTCTGAGGGATATATGCAATAGCTAGGTTAATCGCTGGTATCATGCTACATATCTTGCGGGGATCAGTCTTATGAGAAGTTCTTCTCTGTATCCTGTTAAAGCTCTTACATAGCCTGAGAGCATTCTATCAACTTCTTCATCTCCTGAGTCTATGTAGAGAACATTAGATCCTCCTAGCTTGCTCATGCTTACCACTGGTATAAGTCCTTCTCTTCCGCTTCTTCTAAAGATCTCTGATGATATCTGTTGATTCCCTCTTCCAATGAGAAATCTGGTTCCGGGAATTGGTGTGAGTATCACACGTATCCTATTATACTCTAGTGCGATTCTCTCTATATCTCTCCTCGAGAGATCTCTACCCACGATCTTCTTCCTATATATAGCGTCAACACCATAGGCTGTCTTATCTATTGAAAGATACTCGAATATCCTCTTAAGAGATCCTCCTGGACCTACTATGTATAGAGATCCTGGATCGCTTTCAAATATCTCGTCCAGATATCTTGCAACACCTTCATAATCAAGATCCCAGTAGTATGATATGGGAGATTTTGAATCCTGTACAAGCTCTAGAGAGTAGGGAGTCATCATAAAACCCCAGTTCTTAAGCTCTATAAATCCTCTCCTAAGAGAATTCTCGTCAGCATCTACAACAGGTCTTCTGGAGAGAGGGATAGAACCCTCTATATATAGTGAGAGAACTCGAGCCGCTGTCTCGGGACTTCTAGCGAAAACACCGCTGTAGACCTTGACGCCTGCTGGAATTCCTAGAACAGGTTTCTCGAGATCTCCGGCTTCTCTCAGGGCTTGTAGAATATCTCTAGCTGTTCCATCTCCTCCTACGAATAATATGAGGTCGCAATCTCTCGAGTGGTTTCTCACAAATTCTATGGTGTGATCTCTCGTGCTTAATCCATTTACATATCTGCTGTATAGTTTTACGCATTCTATCTCTCTGAATAGATCCTTGTACTCGCGAACAATACTACAACCCATAGGATCTTCAGGTATTAAAATCCTGAGATCCTGGATCCTCTCTCTAGAGAGAGCTTCTAGAAATCTTCTCGCTCTATCGTAAGAACTCATCTTATATCCCTCGGATAGTATCTTGAGAACATCTATCTCATCACTACCTTTAAGACCTGGTTCTCCGCCTAGACCTGCTATGGGATTTATTAGAAGACAGATCTTCTTAATGCTCAGGTTATTTCTTCCTCCTCTTCTCCTTCTCTTCTTTTCTCTCGATCTGTTCTACCACAACGCTTACTCCGAGAAGAGATTTGAAAAGACTGTCTATGTATCTTATATGAGATCCTTTCTGACCTATGAGAGCTCCTGCAGCATCTTTATCTACTGAGATCCTTAGATTAGGTCCTGCGAAATCTACTTCTTCAATATGCTTATAAACCCATGATACTGGGTGGAGAGCTCTAACCCATTCTTTGAAGTCTAGAGATAGTTCAAGTCCTCTCACGCGACCTCCAAGCTCCTTCTCTATAGCTTGGATCCTCTCTCCTCCTCTTCCTATGAGTCTTCCAGGTGTCTTGGTTATTATTAGGAAGTCTGGTACTGAATCTTTTGGTATTCCATGTTGATCTCTTAGACCTGCTAATTCTACTACCGTCACTATATCAGCATCCGGAGCATGTATTTTTATCAGGTCTAGCACTTTAAGCTCTGAATCTATCATTTTCCTGCTTCTGAGGTTTAGTTCTATTAATAATTTGAGACCTTTTCTAGCTCCTTGTCTCACAACATCTTTAATACCTAGATCTACTACTCTAGCTTTCTCTTCGCTCATGAGGATCTCTCTTACAATAGCTGATGAATCTTTCTCAACACCTCTAAGCTTTTGAAACACAGGATCTCCTGCTATCACTAGCTTGCTGTTACTCCCAACTCTGATGAGAGTTTCTATAACACTCTCAGCGGGCATGTTCTGAACATCGTCTATGAATATGAGAGATCTATCGAAGGATCTGCCTTTCAAGTAGTGGAGGTCTATAAATACTATCTTCTCTCTCTCAATGAGATCTCTTACGACATCTCTAGGAACATATTGACTAACAAGATCTATGAGATATTGTGATGCTATCTCTCTGAAAACTCCTCCTCCAATCTCACTGCTAAGACTACTTCCGCTGAGAATATTAATCAGAGGTCTTACTATGAGAAACTTATCGTAAGAGTTTGAAGAGATCTGATCTATTCCATAGAGTAGAGTTATAAGACTCTTACCACTCCCAGTAGGTCCGAAAACTCCTACAACCTCTGCACTCGCATCTTTCAAAGCTTCTATAAGTCTACTCTGCCCATCGCTTAATGGTTTGATCTTCTCTAGATAGCTCATTACACCACTCCAAAATCTAATTGTATGAAAACCTTTATAGCTTCCGCCAGTCACTCTATCACTATTCTATCGATAAAACTTGAGAATTACCGTATCTTCAGAATAGCATGAGCTGAGGATCTTATTCAGAAACCTTTTGTATCGGATGAGCTATGAGGAATTACTGCTGGTATTGAAGGAGGGTAGAAAGAGGTGGACTGCCTCTAGAACTTCTAGAAGCATGGATCAGCTATGGGCATGAGCCACCTGTCAGCTCCTTGACACGTATTCTCAGTTCTAGCCTCTTAAGAATTGTTAGATGCCTAGTTGATTTCGGTGGAAAAGGTTTCCTGCTTAGACCGGCTTTCACCACATCTTCCTTACCCAGAGGAGGGAGGATTAACGCTATCGCTGGAGTTCTGCTGAGCTCTAGATGGTTAATTCTTGAACGATATATAACTCGATCCACTTTGTACATGAAAGCTGGGTTTTTCTCTAGAAAAGCTATCTCTCTATAGATCTTCTGAGGATCTCCTGTATTGATAGAGATGATTAGAGTCCTACCTACTCTACTCATATTCATGTCATCTCCGCTTACCCCAGCTAATAGATCTGATATGTTATGGCTATCCGCATCTAGACTCTTTTTTAATATATACACTCTAACCCAGCTGGCGATCCTCACCTCGTCTTCAGATAGATAGTCAACACCCACTACCGGTATTCTACAAGCGCCAATCCTCTTCAGAGCCTCATATCTATGAGTTCCATCGATTATAACTCCCGTCTTCTCATCAACTATTAGAGGTCTTCTTAAAACCCCTGTCCTGACGAGTGAGAGTCTTACCTGCTGGATCCTCTCGTATATGCTCTCTTCATGAGGCTTCAGATCCTCTGGATCTGCGTAGAAGATCTTCAGACTAATCCCACTTTGAGTTATTCGCTGAGTTTTGGCAGGTATGATAGGTCTATCACCTCCGGTTCATAATTCTGCATACTTCCTTCTAGATATTCCTTGTAGCCTTGGAGATCTAGAAGTCCGTGTCCACTCAGGTTGAAGAGGATTACAATCTTCTCATTCTTCCTCTTAGCCTCAAGAGCTATATCTATTACAGCCTTCACAGCATGCGCGCTTTCAGGTGCTGGCACCACGCCCTCGCTCATAGCGAAGATCCTGCCAGCTTCGAAGACTTCTGTCTGGTGATATGCTACGGCATCTATGATTTTCTCATTAACAAGGAGGCAGAGGGATGGAGCGTCACCATGATATCTTAGACCGCCTGCGTGAATAGGTGGAACTCTATACCTATGTCCAACAGTATACATCTTAAGCATCGGTGTTAATCCTGCTGTATCACCATAATCATATGTGTATACACCTCTAGTGAGAGAAGGACATGCTTTCGGCTCAACAGCTATGAATTTCGTCTTCGATCTGCTCTTCAGCTTGTCGTGGATAAATGGGTAGGATAGTCCAGCGAAGTTAGAGCCTCCTCCCACACTACCAACTACGTAGTCGGGTTCTTCTTCTCCTATCTCTTCTAGCTGTTTCCTAGCTTCTAAGCCTATGATCGTTTGATGAAGAAGCACATGATTGAGAACACTCCCAAGACTATATCTAGCCTTCTCATTCGAGAGAACATCTTCAATGGCTTCCGATATGGCTATACCGAGACTTCCAGGACTGTCGGGATCTTTTTCAAGAACGGCTTTCCCAAATCTTGTCAGAGTAGAGGGGCTTGGGATCACCTCGGCACCGTAGAGCTCCATGAGAACTCTTCTATAAGGCTTCTGATTATAGCTGGATCTAACCATGAAAACCCTGACCTTAACGCCGAAGAGAGCTCCTGCGAGAGCTAATGCAGACCCCCACTGTCCAGCGCCTGTTTCTGTGGAGACTCTCTCTATACCCTCAATCTTGTTATAGTAGATCTGGGCTACCGCCGTATTGATCTTATGACTACCGGTTGGAAGAGCACCCTCATACTTATAATAAATCCTGGCCGGTGTTCCGAGAAATCTCTCTAGCCCGACAGCTCTTATCAGTGGTGTCGGTCTTCCAAGTCTTATCAGGGTTTCTCTAACTTCGTAGGGGATCTTGATATATCTCTCAGAACTCATCTCCTGATCAACAAGTGCTTTGGGAAACAGTCTCTCAAACATAGATCTCGGCGGTATCGAGCCGTCGGGCAGACGGGGTGGTGGCAGTGGTTTTGGAAGGTCTGGGAGTATATTATACCAATATTCAGGTACGAGATCCTCTCTTTGTGAGGCCCTTATAGAGGGCCTTATCCTTAGATCCATTGGTGCATAGAAGCACCTCACAGAGTATTTTATTAAAATGCTTATAAATCTTCTTTTGTGCATCAAGATAAAACAATTCAGAGGATTATTGAAAAGAGCTTATAAATGTCTTTTGATACTTGCATAGTATTTTGAAGGTATCCGCGTGAAGCAAGTATTCATAGATTATCTGCGGAGCTTATCTTTATAAGTTTCGTTCTTTTCTTGTATATATCAAGCATATCTGATGTTATCACGTGGATCTCGAAGAGGTCTTTTATCTCTTCTCTCCAAAGTCTTGCAAGAACTTCTCCTGGGCTGATCCTGGTTGCTACTAGAACATCTATATCGCTTGAAAGCAGATGCTTATTCTCCGCAACGCTACCGAATAGATAGACCTCTGCATCAGGATCTAGACTTGCGACTATCTCAGCAATCTTTCTCAGATATTTGTCCAGGTTACTGAATATCTCAGCTCTACGTTTAGCTTCTCTTATCAAGAATTCCTCTAATGACATTCATGATCTCCTCTACAGTTTCTTTCAATCTTTCAATTTCTTCACGAGAATAATCTCTACCAGTATACCTAGATGTGATATAAGCATCTTCTAACGAGCCTATCTCCACAGCGTATCTTAGCAAAAGCTCTTTAACCTCCTCCCGTCCAGAGAGATTGCCTATCAGCTCTAGAAGCTTCCTCACACTATGCGTCCTCTGATAATCAACTCCTAGTCTGAGGAGATATGCTTCTAGATATAGCTGGATAGACTGTTCAAGACTGAAAGCTGCAAGATCATAGAATCCTCGATCAATCTGAATAATAGCGGTTTCGAAAAAACTTTCTAGACCGCTCAAGCAGATACTCTGCCTCCTCCCGCCTAGTCAAAATACTACTCCTCAACTCCCTAGGTAGATTATTACAAAATCCCACATTTAAATGTGGGATAAAGTTGTTAGAATCTGAGTAGCTTGGTATCTATGTCTCTCGATCGATCTCCTAGCATTCTAATGAATCTCCGCGATCTCGGATACATCTCTTGTATTCTTCTACTTCAGATTCTACATCTTCACAGGAAAGATCTTAATGCTGATCATAGCAGAAGAGTTATACGTATTAGGGCTGTGAAGATCTATTGTTCTTAGGAGATCTATTTTGCTTAACTTGAATCTCTAAAAGCTCTTTTAATATGATGCTAAGTGTTTTACCAGCTCTCAGCTGCTATGGATTCTTGATTCTATATCTTCTCCTAGGTTCTGCTTGTGGTGATATCTATTTTTCCGTGTCTGCTCTCTCTCGATCTCTTCAACGGATTCTGAGAGCTTGCTTCAGATAGTGAGGATTCGAGTATTGGGAGAGAATTATATTTCTTTCTATATACCCCTCCTCCATGCTAGATAGAGTTTCTTCATAACTCTGGTTAGATATCTACTCACATTATGTTTACATACCAATATTTTCTTAAGAAATCTCTGAAGACATAACAAGTATGGCATTAGATCTCTATCTTTATTTAAGATTCTATCCAGTGATCATGATATGCCTTATCTAAGGCTTAGCCTGTCTCGATAATATTCAGGTTCTAGTGTTGTACTGCTTGAGGCTGGTTTTTCAGTAGCTACTAGATCGATCTTTTATTATGGGTTTGAGGATATGTTGAGAGAGTTTTAAAAGGTTATATGTAGAGAAGCATGAGTTTTTATCTATCCTGGTATCTATCTTTTGGTATCTTAAATGTTTAGAAGAGCTGGGTTTGAGGAGAAGCCCTTGATCGTTTTCTGGGAGGTTACAAGAGCATGTCCTCTGGCATGTCTTCATTGTAGGGCTGAAGCTATACTTAAGCCTCTTCCAGGGGAGTTGAGCACCGATGAAGGGCTTAGACTTATTGAGGATATAGCTGGGTTTGGGAAGCCTTATCCCCTGCTTGTATTCACCGGAGGAGATCCTCTGGTTAGAGGCGATCTGCTGGTTCTTGCTGAGAGAGCTAGGGATCTTGGGATCCCCTTCGCTCTGGCTCCAGCCGTGTCTCCGAATCTGTGGAATGGTGTTCTTGAGAAGCTGGTTGATATGGGTTTGAAGGCTGTTTCGATAAGTATTGATAGTGGTTATGGGGATGTTCATGATTCTATACGAGGTGTTAGAGGTGTTTTTGATGAGAGTTGGAAAGCTGTTAAATATATAATGAGTCTGGGGGTCAGGGTTCAGGTTAATACTGTTGTTATGAGGAGCAATGTTCTCTCAATGCCAAGACTTGTCGGGCTTCTCCACAGGCATGGAGTACCTGTGTGGGAGGTGTTCTTTCTAGTAATAGTTGGTAGAGCTAGAACCTCGATGCTTGAGGAGTTATCGCCACAGGAGGCTGAGGATTTCCTCCACTTCCTCTACGATGTCTCGAGAACAGGAATTCGAGTGAGGACTGTGGAGGCTCCCTTCTTCAGGAGGGTGGCTATAATTAGGAGGGTTGTTGAGAGAGGTTTAGAACCGCCGGATCACTTTCCAAAGCCTGGGGATCTCTATAGAAAGCTTCTAGCAGATCTTATGGAGATCCTTGGCGAGAATGCTTTCGGCAAACCAGCTCTCGAGATAACTCCCACGAGAGATGGGAGTGGTGTGATCTTTATAAGCTATTCAGGCGAGGTCTATCCAAGTGGTTTCACACCTTATCCGATTGGTAGTGTGAGGAGGGAAAGTATTGTGGAGATCTATAGGAAAAACCCTGTGCTTAAAACGATCAAGAGTGCTGGGTTTAGAGGTAGGTGTGGTGTTTGCGAGTTTAGATATATATGTGGTGGAAGTAGAGCTAGAGCTTATGCTTCTACAGGAGATCCTCTGGAATCAGATCCTCTATGCCCATACATACCAAGAGGGTACAGATCTTGATCCCTGTCTCCGTCCTTGTATCGGGTAGGGGTACGGTTTCATTCAAGATCAAGGGTGCTCATGATGTTGACACCCCACCAAACTTTAGCAGCGAGTTAAGACCGATCATAGCTTGGAATATAACGAGAGCTTGTAATCTCAAATGTCTCCACTGCTACATAGATGCTGGAGCACCCTCGCCATATGAGCTGAGTACTGAGGAGGCTTTAAATGTTGTGGATCAGATTAGGGATATCGGTTCACCGCTGATAATATTCAGCGGGGGAGAACCCCTGCTCAGAAGAGACCTCTTTACACTGGCATCGAGAGCAGCCGGTTACGGGATCAAGCTTGTCCTTAGCACTAACGGTGTTTTAATAGATAAGATGATGGCTAGAAAGATCCTTGACACGGGATTTCAGTATGTTGGTGTTTCGATAGATAGTTATAATCCTGAGTGGCATGATAGCTTCAGAGGTGTTAGAGGATCTTTTAAAGCCGCTGTTGAGGGGATTAGAAACCTGGTTGATCTCGGTGTAAGTGTAGGGATTAGATATACTATAACAAGGTATAATATCTCAGAAGCACCTGGAGTAATAGAGTTTGCAGCATCGATAGGAGCTAGGAGGGTTACATTCTATCATTTATCTTATGTAGGCAGGGCTCTCAAGCTTCCTAGAGACTGGATACCACTTCCAGAGCAGTACAAGATCTTTATGGATAAGGTGATAGAACTTGCTGAGAAATACTCCGGGGTAATAGAGATCGAGACAACGCTAGGCCCCTTCGACGGGGTCTATATAGCTATAAAGAAGGCTAGAGACAGCGTGGAGATGAAGAGATTACTAGAGTTTGTTAAAAGATCAGGGGGTTGTGGGAGAAAAATAATATCGATCTTCCCTGACGGAAGTGTAAAGCCATGTCAGTTCGTAGACTTCATAGACCTTGGGAATGTTAGGAAGGAGCATCTAAGCAGTATAATAAGAAATCTCGAGAAAGAACCCTACAGAGTATTCATAGAGCCTTGGAAGTATGTGAGAAGAGGTAAGTGCGCTCAATGCCAATTTCTACAATACTGTGGCGGAGGAGATAGAGTTCGAGCATACCATCTAGAAGGATCGCTGGATGCCAGCGATCCATACTGTCCAATACCAGCTTTCACAAGCCGTATATAGATCGCGGAAATATCTACACCAGCATCTACTTCAAGATCTCTTCAATCCAGTCTCTCTTATCAGGATGAGCTGGAGATTTACAATCTGAAGATCTCGCTTTTCAAGGCATGTAATGGGGCTGTAGTAAAAAGTATGAAAAACTGAAGTAAGATGAAAAGGAATCATATGAGTATGAGAGGAATTCCTATCTCACCAGACCTTGCCGGTGTCGCAATAGTTAGTCTAGGTATATAGACTGTATTCATCTGCGTTCATCTTCGCGATTGATTCTTGCTAAAATTTTATAATTTTATAATGATAAAACTCTGTAGCTAGGCTGGTGATTAGGTATTGTTAAGAATATCTTTAAGAATATATGATGTTGAGAATGCTGCTAAGGATATAGATGTGTTTAAAAATATAAACAAGCTAAGAAATATAAAGTATTCGGGGGGTGTACTCCCTTGGATCAAGATTTTTCTGCTTCGGAAAGATCCTATAGCGATCTCGGTCTTGCAAAGATCTATAGAGAGTTCATGTCTCTAGTTCAGCTACCTGATGATGATAGGAAAGCGAGAGCGATGGAAGAATTCTTCAAGAGATTGAACAGTATAGAGCTACCGGATCGCTTTAACTGGGCGGAGGAGGTTGTTGAGAATATACATGTTAGGGAGAGAGGTGATCAGCATGCTCTGCTCTGGGTTAATCTCGATACGGGGGAGGAGAGAAGATACACTTATTCAGAGTTCGCTGGTGAGGGTAACAAGCTTGTGAATGCTCTTCGCGGCGCCGGTCTGAAGAAGGGAGAGAGCTTCTATATAATGCTCCCACTCCTTCCAGAGGTATGGTTCGCTAATTATGCTACTGTGAAAGGAGGCTTCGTTGGTGTTCCAACAGCTACTCTGATGACGGTGAGGGATCTTGAGTATAGATTCAAAACATACCCGCCTGATGCAGTGATAGCGGATGAGAATTCAGCTGAGAAGATAGATCAGGCTTTGAATAGTGTAGGGGTCAAGCCTAAAATAAAGATCGTGGTTGGTAGCAAGAGTGGATGGACAAGCTATGATGATATCAGAAGAGAGAGCACTCATGCTGAAGCCGGGGAAACAAGTCCGAGAGACCCTATATTCAACTTCTTCACATCTGGAACCACAGGACCTCCTAAAATGGTTATCCATACAGCAGTAAGCTATCCTCTGGGGCATCTAATCACGGCATCGATAATAAATGTTCAGCCAGGTGATATTCATAATAATCTGAGTGCTCCCGGATGGGCTAAGTTCGCCTGGAGTAGTTTCTTCTCGCCACTCTCGGTGGGAGCAACAACAACAGGCTTCTACTACACAGGCAGGCTCAGCCCGGAGCAGTATCTTCAGGCTGTTCAAGATTATAAGGTTAAGACATTCTGCGCGCCTCCGACAGCGTGGAGAATGTTTATGATATCTAAGATCCCTATCTCTAGCTTCGACTTCAAGTTGAGAGATGTGGTGAGTGCGGGAGAACCGTTGAACCCGGAGATCTATAAGAGATGGTTGGAGGAGACTGATACAGAGATACGTGATTTCTATGGTCAGACAGAGACTACAGCCATGATAGGAAACCCTCCATGGTATAAGGGAGGAAGGATTGTTCCAGGATCTTTTGGGAGGCCGACGTTCATGTATGACATAACTCTTGTAGATGATGAGGGGAGGGAGATTACAAGACCATACGAGATCGGGCATATAGTTGTGAGATTGGATAGATGGAGGCCTATAGGCTTGTTCAAGGAGTACGCGAGAGATCCGAGGAGAAATCAGGAAGTATTTGTAGGTAGATACTATTACACAGGAGATAAAGCCTACTTCGACGAGAAAGGATACTGGTTCTTCGTAAGCAGAGCAGATGATGTGATAAAAACCTCGGACTACAGGGTAGGACCTTTCGAGGTGGAGAGTGCATTACTCGAGCACCCGGCAGTAGCTGAAGTAGCCGTGGTGGGAAGTCCTGACCCGATAAGATATCAGATTGTTAAAGCATTTATAGTGTTGAAACCAGGATATGAACCTTCGAGAGAACTAGCTCTAGAGATCTTTAACCATGCTAGAAATATTCTTGCAAGATACAAGATACCGAGGATAATAGAGTTCGTGCCAGAACTTCCTAAAACAATAAGTGGCAAGATCAGGAGAGCCGAGCTCAGAGCAATTGAAGCAGAGAAGAGAAGAACAGGTGTTAAAAGCGAGCATGAGTATTTCTACAGCGATCTGCTAGAGAAGATTTGAAAGGTTGAGAGAGAAGTAGTGAGTGGCGAGGAAATCTTCGAATGTTTGTAAATAGATAGCGATAAAACTTCTGATATCATCCTTCTCTAGCTTCTCTAATCTATCACGCTCCCATATATGGTATCGATCCCGAGTTCTCTAGCTCTCTCAAGAGCTTCTCTATCTATATTTATAGCTATGATTACTATCCTCCTCACATTGCCGATAAGCTGTCTCGTTCTCTCAACCTTGTCATATAGCCAGTCTATATCTTCTCTCTCAGCTCTTGATTTAACCTCTATCACTGTCACACCTCCGTCTTCTATGATCACGTCGAACTCGTATCTAGCTCCTCTAATACCTAGTCTTCCTTCAAGATCTGTATATATGAATCTTCTAGCTTTCTCAGGATCTATACCCAGCCTAGCTAGATTATCCTTATAAAGAGATAAGATTGTCTTCTCAAGATCTCTTCCAACACGCTTCCCAAGACTTCCGATAGCGATTCTGAGTTCTATCAGTGTTCTACCATGTTCTTCTAGCATCTTACTATGTTCTTCTAATATTCTACTGTGCTTCTCCAATATCTTCGTATGCCCCTCTAATATTCTACTATGTTCTTTCAGTATCTTGCTATGTTCTTCTAATATTCTGGTGTGTTCTTCTAATACCCTACTATGTTCTTCTAGTATCTTACTGTGTTCTTTCAGTATTTTGCTGTGCTCTTCTAATATTTCTCTGTTCTTCCTCAGTTCTTCTAAAATGCTTTTCAGAACCTCAGAGATCTTCTCTAAAGCTGTTCCAAGCTTTATTATATCCTCTCTCTTACTCTCCTCAATAGCCTCCTTCACAATCCTCTTAATCTCGCCTAGGATCTTCTCAGCATTCTCAGCACTACTACTCAAACAAGTCCCGATAGAAGTTATACCTCGCCTCTATTAAATACAATATGAGCACATCGACTCATATGTTCACAGGCTACACTCACATTTCTTCCTCGGATATTTTGGTTTGATATTTAGCTTGAGAGCGTCTGCGATTGGGATTACAGGCCTTATGAGGAGCTCTTTGATTAAGAGAAGATAATAGAAGTGTTGCTCCAAGCCGTTCAGGACTAAAAACCAGGTGAAAACCCTGTGCTGTCCTAGGAGAACTTACAGAGATCTAGGACGGGAGATGGTTTTTAGGAGTTCTGTCTTCTGGTTGAGTGTTTTCTTCTTTGTTTTTATTGTTTTTTATCTTTTCATGTAGCATGTACTTGTCTAGAGTAGGTGTTATCTCCTGGATCTGCTTTTTATATGTGCTCCACTTCCTTCTTATGAGATATCCTCCGAGTTCTCTTGCTAGTTCTTTGTTTTCCTCCAGCCATTTTAGTGTTCTTATATCTGATGGATAGCCGGATCCTATGTCTCCAAGAGTTCTTCTAATGCTATCTAGGTGCCAGTCTCTTAGAACCTTAGCTATTATACTTGCTGCTGCTACTATCAGATGCTTCTCCTCTGCTTCGGCTTCTACATGAACTTCTTTAACTCCTCTGATTCTCTTTAGAATTTCTTCGGTTTTCTTCTCTGGTTCTACAGCATCGGTGTAGATCTTGTGAGGACATTCTCCTAGACTTATGCAGGCTGTCTCTATGATATTTCTGAAGGTTTCGATCTCTAGTTTATTTAGATTAGATCTGTCGATCTCGTAGGGTGATACTACTCTTACTATAACAAGTCTTGCTATAGAGAGCAGTTCTTGGAAGATCCTCTCTCTCTTAGACCTCGAAAGCTTCTTACTATCTCTCACACCTATCTCAATAAGCTTCTGCATATCGCATTCTCTGATAACGACTCCCGCGATAACCATAGAACCTATGAGAGAACCTCTACCAGCTTCATCTAAGCCCATCACATGGTTATCGCAAGCTATATCTCATAACCTGAGTAAGTATAATAACCCTTCGGAATAATAACTTTAATGAGATGATGAGTGACTCCAATAATGATAGGATGATTAGTGGACGACGGCTCTGAAGTTAGAGTATGAGGTTTTAATACATAAACATGTTTTAAAGTATTTCAACAAACACTCTTAGTATGCCATGAAAGATCACTAATAGTAGGATGAGTAATAGATCACTAGGATTAGGAGGAGGTTAGAAGCAGGATGTAGAATACAATCATATCTAGGATATCTACTGGTTAGAAATTCTCCTAGGTTCTGCAGAGTGTGTTCATAGTAATGCTAATAAGAATTATTGAATTGAGATAAACACTAGATTCGTGAGTTCTCTCTCTAGAGTGTTCCGGCTAGATATAGATTCCAGCCGGTTTTCCAAGAGATTTTAATCTTGAGAATGAAGGGTTATTCTCGGGTTTTATCATTATTATCATTATTATCCTACTCCTCTGGGCATCTTATATTTTTGATAGATCCTTGTGTAGAAGAAGAGTTGAGAGTCTTATACAGTGTTCTGGGTGTTATTTTTTCACAGGTTTTGAGACTAGTTTTTCTAGAGGTATTCTAGCTGATTCTACTCCTCTTATCATCCATAGTAGTGATGCTATGAATCCTATCATCCATAGTAGTGTTGCGATGTAGAGGAATTGAAGTGCTGTTATGCTTGCCTCAGCTAGTACTACTATAGTGTTTGCAAGCCATGCTATTCCTGTGTTGAGACCTACTACCGAGGCTCTGACACCTGTTGGGAATAACTCGCTTTCGAGAGCGCTTAGAGATGCCCAAGCCCATTCTGCGAATATCATGTTTATGAGTAGTGCTGCTAGGTATATGCCTAGTTCTTTTTCTAGCATGTATAAGATTGTTAGTGCTAGTGCTGTTGCTAAGCCTCCTAGATATGAGTAGAGTGTTGCATGTCTTCTGCTTCTGTCTATGAGTGGTATTAGTATGAATGCTCCTACTGATGCTCCTAGATTTGATATGAGTATTATCATTGGAGTGCTTTCAATGCCGTATCTGAAGTCTTGTGCGTATGGTGCGTAGTATGCTATCATGTTGTATGTGAGAATTTGTGTGAATGTTAGTATGATCAGGATCGCGAGTCTGAATAGGTATTCTCCTGATCTGGTTATATCTCTCAAACCTATCTCTCTAGATCCTCTCTCTATTGAAGTATTTGATGCCTGCTGAGATGGTTTTAAACCTGTTAGTCTGTGTATTATTTCAAAAGCTTTCTCACTTCTTCCTCTCTCGATAAGCCATCTAGGAGATTCCGGTATGTGGATTCTTGCTAGAGCTACTAGTGATATTAGTACTAGAGCTGAGAGTGCTAGAGATCTTATCTGGGTTTCCACGTCTTGGTAGAGTCCTGTGTATATCAGGGCTAGACCTGCTATTATGAAGGCTCCTATATTCCAGAAGTTTGCTGAGAGCATTATAGCTTTGCCTCTATCTCTCGCCGGGATCATCTCGGCTAGAGCTGAGTATGCAGCTCCTACCTCTCCACCTACTCCTAGGTTTATTAGTGATGTTGATATTATGAGTGCTTCATATATTCTGTGTAGTAGGAGGAATAATACTGTTCCTATGAAGTATATTGCTAGAGATGTTATGAGGAGAATTCTTCTGCCGAAGAGATCTGCTAGCCTGCCCAGAGCTATGGCACCTATCATGAATGCTAGAGAGTTTATAGCTAGAACATATATGGCGATGTCGGGTGCTATGAGGTATAGAGATGCGGGAACTATAGAGAATAGAACTCCATCTAGAAAGAATGTTGCTGATATGATTATGAAAAGCTTCCAATGACCAGATCTCCAGGAGGATCTATCAAGCATCTCTTGAGCCATGTTCAGTATATCGCTCAAGGAATCACCGTTATCAGGTGTGGTAAGTCTGCTTATAAGATTTCTATAGGTGGCATATAGATGAATTGGGATATCACTCGATCTCTCAAGATCTCGTCAGAGCTTATAGTCTGAGTGTTCTTCTCTAGAGTAGTGTTTTGAGGGTAGAGCTTATCTTATATAGATGTAGGTTCATACTTTTAATAGAGATCTCTGTAGAGTTTTAGAAGAATATCTGGGTTTACTTATTCTAGGTTTTAAGAGATTCTTTTGAGCAGCTCTGTCAAGCTTATGATCTTTATCGTGTTTCCTGCGAGACTGAGGTAGAGAGCTGTAGTGGTGTAGTTAAGTAGAGCTAGGCTTATGGTGAAGATTAGGATTCCTGAGAAAAAGATCCATGAGGCTTGTTTAGAGTAGTAGCCGTAGTCGATTCTCAGAAACCATCCTACGAAGAGTTCGAATAGATATGCTGTGAATAGTAGTTTGAAAACATAAGCTATAGGATTAGAGGATCCTATGATCAGGAGTAGAGCTGAAACACCTATAGCTATGCCCAGAGGAGCTATGTAAGTCATAGCTCTTCTAGAGTGCTCAACTCCATTAATATAATAGTAGTATGCGATAAATGCTAGTACTAGGAGTAGGATGCCTCCAGAGATCCCTGTTAATGTGAAGATCGCGTTTAAGCCGTGGAGTAGAGCTAGTACTATGAAAACCTCTATTATTAGAGATGCTATAATGCTTATGATAGTAGCTTTCTTAAAATAACTTGATCTAGCCATTTAACACACCTGTAGGACACGCCCGTGATATAAGTTGCTACTAATATTATATGCATCTGATTCTTCTCCGGCTTTCTAGGATGAGGTTCTCGGTTTGGGTATTAAGAGTTAAGTAGGAAACCTATGATCTGTAGCTTCTCTGATGAGTGATTCTAGTGAGGATCTTATGTGATCTGTGGATCTCTCTGCTTGAGAGGGTTTTCTATTCGACAGCTGGTTCTTCCATGTATACTACTCCTTCATCTGCGTCCATGGTTATTCTAGAACCTATTGCGAGTGGGTATACATAGTGTCCGTGTTCATCTCCTCCGTGGCAGCATGGGAAGTTTAGGAATGATGGTGTTTTTATATATCTTCTAGCTCTATCTATTATGACTTCTTCGATGCTTGGAGCGGGTGTTTTTGCTTCGGGTTCTGGGAATTCTCCGAAGATTACTCCTGAGGCTTTCTGTAGGTGTTCTCCTAGGGCTAGTGTTGTGAGGTAGTTATCTATTCTCCAGGCGTCTTCTCTGATGTCTTCTAGGAATACTATTTTATTCTCTGTATTCACTCTATAAGGTGTGCCTTGGATTAGTGTGAATAGTATTAGATTGCCTCCTACAATTTCTCCAGAGGTTTTTCCAGGGTTTATTGTTTTTGGGAAGGCTCCGTCTTCTGGATGTCTTAGCTCTAGTGTTTCTCCTTGTAGGATCTTTATAACCATCTCTAGATTTCTCTTAAATCTTTCTAGACCGATCTCGTCGCCGAGCTTGGGAGTTGTAGCGATCATCTCACCATGTATGCTTATAAGTCCTGTTCTAGAGTAGAGAGCATTCTGAAGAGCTGTTATATCGCTGAAGCCTATCAAAGGTTTTGGATTTCTAGCGATCAGATCATAATCTATGTAGTCTAGAAGTCTCAAACCTCCAGCACCTCCTCTAACACACCATATCACATCTATATCTTCTCTTCTGAAACCTTCGATAAGATCTCTTACTCTCACCTCCTCCGGTGCTGAGAGATACCATTTTCTCAGAGCATATCTAACACTGTCTCCGAAGACTATGTTAAACCCGTATTTTCTCAAGATCTCTACTCCCATGCTAAGGTTCATCTCAGGATACACAGGATAACTTGAAGGAGCTATGAGAAGAACTCTCGCTCCAGACCTGATCTTAGGAGGTTTAATTCTTGTTCTCAGAATGATCACCATATAACGAGTTAGAACATAAAGATTAAAAATAACGATCGCTTCTAGAGATCTCCTAAACCACTCCCATGATAATTAAAGATGCAGTGAGAAGAACTCTTCTCCACCACTCATTATTTAGAAACCTCTCAGAATCAGACTTGATATACTCGTGTTTTAGAGATTTCAGAGGAAATACAAGTCAGAGAAGGTTTAGATAGCGATGTGTTTTATCTAAGAAATAAAAAGTGTGGTGCGGAGCTAGGTATCTGCTTAAGCATATTAAAAGCTGTGTATCTAGTGTTATTCTGCCGGTAAAGATCTTGATCATACGGTTATACCTACATGCTCTATGGCTTTAGTAAAAACGTTATGGTGATTCCGCTTGTCAGTAGAAGAAGGATCTGAGATTCTGATCATGCTCTCATCTTCTCCTCTTCTCTTAGCATTATTGGCTTGAATATAGGTTATCCCATTGTACTAAGACCACCATACTATGGTTAGCTAGAGTATCTCTCATATCAAACCATATCCTATGATGGTATTGTAGAGGTACTACTATGAGGAGGAATTGTAGGTTATAATGTGAGGTGGGTTATATTAGATAGCCTAAGAGCAAAAGATCTTTTAAAGATCTATAGGGTTTTTGAGAAGCTATATATAGCTAGTTTTTAAGATCTAATACTCTCTGAGAAGTCTACCATAGGGTATTCTATCTTTAACACCTATACTTCTTAAGGCCAGCCACATGCTAGCAGTATTACTACTTATAACAGGTATTCCTAGTCTACTCTCTAGAGCTTCTATGATCTCTATAGTTCTAAAATTAGTACAGCTTATAAATAGAGCGTCTGCTCTTAGATCTCTTATTGCTTCTAGTGCTAGCCTGTATGCAGTCCATGGAGGTAGCCTGCCTATCTCGGTATTCTTACGAATTCCTAAGCCTTTAATCCTTAGAACTCTAAAACCTTGATCTTCTAGAAATCTTCTCTCCCTCTCATTAATCTCTTCGATATAAGGTGTTGCCACAACGATCTCTCTAGCTCCTAGAGTTTTAAGAGCTTCAATGACAGCTTGAGCTGTAGTAATACTTATGATACCGCTAACCCGGACTTATACTATTCGAAGGATTAGATATAACAAGATTAGAAGCTCATGAGATTGTTGAGAGAGGTATTATACATGTTCCAGAAGGTAGAAGATTATTTCCTCTCATGACTGTCTACGAGAATCTAATGCTTGGAGCATTTAATAGAAGAGCTAGGAGGAATTTTAAAGATAATCTTGAGAAAGTTCTCAATATATTTCCTATACTAAGAGAGAGACTTACACAGAAGGCAGGCACGTTAAGTGGTGGGGAGCAGCAGATGCTTGCTATAGCTAGAGGATTAATTGCTGAGCCAAGACTTCTGATACTTGATGAGCCAAGTCTAGGTCTAAGTCCTAGGGTGATCGAGCAGATCTTTCAGAAAATTAAAGAGCTTAGAGAGAAAGAAGATATAACTATAATGCTTATCGAGCAGAATGTTGTAAAAGCTTTAGAGATATCAGATTACGCATATATCATAGAGATGGGAAGCGTAGTAAGAGAGGGAGATCCTGAGAAGCTACTAAGAGATCCCGAGATTAGAAAAGTGTATCTAGGAGTATAATTTATCATCTAGAAATCTCA
>JAVZPJ010000008.1:32714-39645 GCA_038881635.1 Sulfolobales archaeon
TATTAATTTATAAACAAGAGCTACATCCCGTGCTTTTTAATGCGGGAAGAAGATTAGAAGCATAGGATAAAGCGAGGGTAGCAACTGTTTATAAACAATCTTCGCAGATATAAAGATAATCATATCATCGATGAAAGATAGATAAATACTCGAAGGTGAGTGAATGAGCTGGATAAAAGAAAGAGGAATACTGCAATCAACAGCAATACTGCTAATGTTAGCAGTAATAGGCGCGGCACTCGCCATGTGGAGTGATATGGAGGATGAGGAGAGCATTCATAGTAAATGCTCTTGTAGATTATCATTTTATTTGGTGCTTCATATTCTGAGGTTCTTCGGCATATTAAGAAGATTTTATGAAGAGTTTTAGACGGGTTATATTTTCTCAAGATGTAAACCTCTTAGAGTAGAGAGAGGACTGGTTCTAAGCTGTAGGTTTGAGAAGTTTCTTCTTGTACTGGAATAGATCAGATGTTATAGTTAAAAGTTTCAGGTTTGTATATAGGCTGGGGGTAGCTGGTGTTTTAATATGATCTTTAGAAGACTCTATCCCGATGATCTTTCATACGTGTTTTCATGGCTTGACGAGGATGATTATCTTAGAGAGAGGGTTCTAGAGTTTTCAACTAGTGAAGGGCTTGCTTACGGTGTTGAGATTGATGGGAGGATTGAGGCTGTCTCTATATTGAGACCTGTAGGATCTCTTGGATGGCTTATGGGAGCTAGGGTTAGAAAGGATCTGAGGGGGAGAGGTGTGGGAGGTTTTATGACTCGCATGCTTGTTGAAGAGGCTAGGAGAAGAGGTTTGAAAGCTGCTGCACTTATCACTTCTCAGAAGAACACGCCTGTGCATAGGATCTGTGATTCTATTGGTATGAAGAGAGTTCTAAGTCTGATCTCAGGATCTCTTCCAGTGCCACTGGTGTCTGAGATGTCAGAATACGAGCCTCTCTGGAGGAGGGTACAAGATGAGAGTGAAGTAGTAGAGCTTGCGAGATCTATTGAGAAAGATTATAGACTTCTACCTCTAATCCCCGATGGATGGGTCTGGAGCTTTACTGAGTATGTTCTGAAAACTAATCTATACAAGGCGTACGCATGCTTCTCAGGAGAAGGAAGAATCCTAGCTCTCGCAAGACCGGGGTGTGGGTGGGTTTCTGAGGATTCTTGTGAAACCTATGTGGGTGGTGTTCTTCTGAGGGGAGGTGGTATAGATCTTGAGGAAGGCTATCTCCAGCTCTCATGCGTAGCAGATATAGCTAGATCTAGAGGAGTTCAAGAGATTATAGTATGGGCTAGAGATGATCTCAAGGTGGCGAGAGTTATAGAGAGTCTGGGAAGATGGTGGTGGAGATCATATCTATACTACATAGATCTAGAGTGAGATAGCGTGTGAAACCACTCTCATGCGGGGTGTGGAGATAAAACCTGTGAAAGCAGGGTATAAATACAATCCTAAGGTCTGGAGCGCGAAGGGGTTTTTCTATTCTGTCTATATCTAGCGGATATTATAATTCTCATCTATAGCTTCAACTCTTTCCAGGTCTATGTGGCAGGCATGGAGTCTGATGATCAGGTTCATCAGGTGACTAGTTATACTATGGTTGTCTGATATAACCTGCCTAGATTCAACTATTCTTACAGCTATACTTTCTTCGGATCTAATAAGATATGAGAATTTTAAGCTTAATACTCGTAGAACTTATTCTAGGATCTGCTCTGATCTCATGAGAATTATTAGCATAGCTTTTATCAGTGATCTTGGCAGGTTTAGTATTAGGATTAGAATTATACGTGCCGGGTGGAAGCTTTCGAGAGTTGTATGCTTTGTAGAATAAGTTTTTGATTGATCTAGAATGCTAACATGTTATTTGCTCGGGTTATAAGATCTCAGATCTATAAAACCTGAGCATAATAATTCTTCTACCAGGCTCTAGAGAGAGTTTTCATCGGTAATACCGATCTACAGATCTATGTCTTATGAGAGCTAGCTCCACTCTTGCTCTCTTTATTCTCCCCTCCCGCGAGTTTTTTAACGAGTCTGTAGAAGGATAGATAGCTTGTGTAGACCTCGTATTTCTTCGGCTCAGGCTTCCCAAGACTTTTCTTAAGCTCTACACTGTTAATCCTATGTCTCCTGATCATATCTATTATAGGTCTCTCAGCTTCTAGAAATCTACTCCATAGTCTTCTTATAGGAACTCCTTCTCTATAAGGCTTTACATATCTCTCTATAAAGTATCTCTCAGCATCCTCTAGATCTCCTTTACTAAGTTCTGTAAACCTCTTCTTCCCACTTCTGTATAGTGCTATCCAGTGTATCATGGTAGGCTTAGTATAGATCTTACCTTCACTCTTAAGTCTCTCAAGAGCTCTTCTAACCTTCCTCCTCACATCCTCTACATACTCTCTAGCTACAGCAACCTTAAGCTTGTGATAGAGCTGCATCATATCTTTGAGAGATTTTATCTGAGAATCTAGAACAACACTCATAACAGCTGAATCTGCTGAGTTCTTAAGCTTCTCAAATATCTCTATAACTCTGTTGAATGCTTCGGAGATATCTGTATCTCTTACAAGCTCAAGTCTCCATCCTCTCTCTGCAAAGTATTTTATAAGTCTCTCGTAATGCTCAGGATCTGCACATACTCTATCAATACTCTCGGCTATCAGAACGCTTATTCTGTTAACCTCCATGATTCTAAGTGCTGTTTGGAAAATCATTCTCTGGAAAGGATCCTCTACACGAGATACTCCTATCTCGTCGAGACGTATACACATATAACCTTTCTTATCACAATAATCTTTGATGACAAACCATTGATTATCAGGATTCTCATCTTCTCTACTGATCCTGATATACGCTATGGCTTGGTTCATGAGAGGCTCATGATATTTCGCTTGGGTGGTCTAGTCTTAAAAAGTTTTCTATTGGAGCAAGTGAAAAAGATCCCCGGGAGAAAGAATCGATCTCCCTGATCCTATCAGTAGCGCCCCCAACAGAAAAAAGTCCTCGAAAAAATACGAAGAAAGAAGATCCTAAGATCTCTAAACCGACATATTCCAAGCTCTCGATAAGTGCTATGGATAAGGCGGGGAAAATAGAAATTCAAGCTTTATACGAAGGATGCAAACCTCGAAGAGAACATGTTGTGAGAGGTGATCAAAAAAACGAGAGAAAGAGAAAAAGGGAAGGAGCTAGAGCTAGATCTTCTGTTGTCTTAGTACTGCTATGCTTCTGGGATTTCTTATTCTAAGTGCTAGAGTCTCCCATACTCTAAATTTATGTCCTCCATCTTCAGGACCTACATAGTCTATCTCAGTATCTCCTCCTAGCACCAGGTCTAGAGATGCATATGATGATGATACTACCAGTGCCAGCTCGTCTGGCAGTATTGGTGTTTGCACGACTTCTTTCACGAGTGTTTTTACCCTGGTTAGCTCCATGACTCCTGTTCTCTCGTAGACTGCTAGAAGTCTTGTGTATCTTGATGGGCTTAGGAACAGTATGTAGGGTTGTGGAGCGTTGCTTCTTATGAGTTCTTGGACTGCTCTAGAGATCTCTTCTACCGCTCTTCCAGGCTCCTCCCAGCTGGATATGTTCATCTGTATAGATCCTTCTACTCCGAGTATTTTCTCAAGAATCTTTCTATCCTCGTCTAGAGCGAATCCTATCAAGATGCTTAGAGCACTGCTCAGGTCTAGAGGTTGTCTATACTGTCTCGAGTATTCGATGGATCTCTGAGATATGATGAAGGTTTTAGAGATCTCTTCAAGAGGTATTATAATTCTAACATTATCTCTCTCGAGAGGTGTAGCGTCAGCACCTCTACCGAGCCTGGTTAGAGGTAGATAATGTCTGAAAACTCTGATGCTATCAGCTGTCTTCCGAAGATTCTCGCGTATATACTCTAGCTCGCTACTGCTTAAGCTCTCTGAATCTTCTGAAGCATTGTTCTCACGAACAGATCCTCTGCTAGGGTCGATTCCTTTCACAAGTTCTCCAACCTCTCTCTCACCCTTCTCGAGTTCTGAGACTTGCTCAGGATCCAGATTCTTCAGAATAGCTAGAAACTCGCCAACATGAGTCTTCTCCTCTCTAGCTATATCTTCAAAAACTCTTCTTATACTATCATCATCGATAGATCTGGCGATCTGGAGATAGAGATTTATAGCATCAAGTTCTGCTATGATTGAAAGTCTTAGAGCTTCAGAGATCTCTTCTCTAGAGAGTTTTCTCCCCGAAGGAATTTCTAGAGGATGTTTAGAAAGCATGTGAATCTCCGTAGAATCTTACGCTAGCAAGTTATTAAACTCTCTCCCTATCCTATAAAGATCGAATCTATTGATCTGTTTTTCTAAAAGCTTTGTCAATGAGATTCCAATCCTCCTCTTCAAGACTCCAACCAGTTGATCCAGCTATCTCCTCCACATGAGGTATTGTAGAAGCTCTTGGTATAGGTACTAGCATCTTGAATCTTGTGTACCAGTTCAACGCCACCTGAATAGGAGTTCTACCATATCTCACTCCTACTTCTCTTAACAAGCTATTTCCCGCGAGAACTCCCTTATCTATCGGGGTATATGCGAGATAGAGGATCCCTTCTCTCTCGCAATATGGTATTACACTCTTCTCATCATCTCTCTTCGTGAGACTATATCTATTCTCTACAACCGCTATATCAGTATAGCTCAGATAAGATCTAGCTTCTTCAATCCTCTCCAGGGTAAAGTTCGAAACTCCGAGAGATCTAGCCAACCCCTCCTTCCAGAGCTTCTCAAGAACTTTCAAAGCATCTCTCAACACAACACCTTCTTCAAGCCAGTGGATTAGATAGGAATCAACATAATCAAGTCCAAGTCTTCTAAGAGATCCGGAGATAGATCTTCTTATACTCTCCTCACTAGCAAGATTCCTAGGATGGATCTTGGTAACTATGAAGAGATCCTCTCTAGAACCACCCCACTCTCTCACAGCCTTTCCAACAACCTCTTCAGCGAATCCATCACTATAGATCTCAGCGGTATCGATAAGAAGGATCCCCAGCTCTAAAGCTCTTCTAATAGCAGAAGTCCAGGAAGCCTCCTCAGATCTCTCGGTTCTCCTCCCACCAGTTCCAAGACCTATAGACGAGACTCTTCTACCTAGCTTGGGTATGTATTTATACTCCAAGACTACTACACCATATGAGCTGATCTAGGAAGCTTAAAAATTTGCAAGTGATGAGCAAAACAAGATCTAGGGATCTCTACCCTTGCATCCTGATTCTAGGTGTGAAGATCCTATACAAAGAATCTCCTAGAAAGTTCAGACCTAGAACCGTGATCACCAGAAAAACTCCTGGGAAAAGCGAGATCCACCAAGCAGACGCGATATAGGGCTGACCCTCATATATTATCCTCCCCCAGCTAGGCATGTTGGGATCTCCTAGACCTAGATAGCTTAAGCCAGCTTCTATAATGATCGCGTTTCCCACTAGAAGTATGGTGTTTGCAATAGCAGGAGGAATCGATGCTGGAAGCACATGTCTGATCATGATCCTCAGATCTCCAGCTCCAAGGGTTTTAACAGCTTCAACATAGGGGTGTTCTCTCACAACATAGACCTGTGCTCTCATAATTCTCGCAGTAGTAGGCCGTGTAGTTGCTCCTATGATAAGCATGATAAGATATATATTGCTACCATAGATCGCAACCAGTGTTAATGCTATGAAAAAGGTAGGTATAACGAAGAATACATCCATAATCCTGCTAATTACACTATCTATCAACCCTACCAAGAGTGAAGCTCTTGCACCTCATACAACTCTGCTCAACAGATCTCTGCCCAGAGAATCTCTGCCTAGAAGATGCTGAAGAGATGAAGATTGGGAGCGTGGGTATGCTAGAGAGTGTAATCAGGTAGAGGAAGTAGAAGTGCTAGACCGCCTAATAAGATTATCAAAAGTACTATCGTAAAACCTATTCCACCGTAGGAGTCTCTGAGAACCTGCTTGAGAACTCTTGCAAAGTTCTGCATAAAACCTCCTAGAAATCCTCTGAAAGCTGAGAAGAGGATTAGAAATTCTAATCCTAATATCAGCTAGAACAGGGTTGAACAAGTTAAATACTACACCATCTGCTCGGGATAATTCTCGCTTCAACTCTTAAGCCTGAGATCTTCTAACCTCTTCGTAGTAGAATTCGGCATCTTCAGAATCTAATCCTTCTTCTTTCAACAGCTCGGCAATAGCTTTCAGAATATCTTCTCTGCTTCTACTCTTCATTTCCTTGTACAAGCCTCTCACCTTATTGATAATGCTGATCCTCTTCTCCGCATATTCTCTTAAAGGCTCTGGAGCGAATGGTATTTCTCTTATCTCATATTCTCTGCATACTGCATAGATTCTTTTAATCTGCTCAGGTTTTCTAGTTCTACCAAGATACATTAGAGGATTATAGCTCTCAAGCTTCCACAATCCTTTGAAATCCTCTGCCGCATACACTGCTTTAACTTCTCCTATAAAAAGATCGTGATCTCCTGTCTCCACAATTCTTCTAAGCTCGATCTCTAGAGATGCTGATGCTTCTCCTAGGATGGGTGCTCCCAATACCTCTCCTCTTAGAATTGTAAAACCTCCTCTTCTAATCTTATCTCTGAAGAATCTCTCCGAAACATCACCTAGATAAGGAGTTCTATCAATATATTTTGAATCTAGAAAATTCAGAGAATAAATCCTCGACTTCTTAATCAGAGCATACGTATACCTCTCAGGAGCAATTAAAACACCAACTAGAAAAGGTTTAGAAGAGAGTTGAGTCCACCAAGCAGCCATCATACCTCCAATTCTTCCTTCATACTCTGCAACCACAACTGTAGGAATTACAGGATACAACACTCTTTCGCCATCCTCAAGATCTACTCTTCTAAGTTTTTGGAAGAACATCTAAA
>JAVZPJ010000008.1:40129-46005 GCA_038881635.1 Sulfolobales archaeon
TTCTAATATCTTAATTTTATCCTCTTCTAAAGTAGCGTTTATGTATGGATGTTCTCTTAGTAGCATTGCCACGGTCTTAACTAGGATATCTGTATATGTTACTCTAATCCCTTCACCTAATTCTTTTAAGAGTTCTTCTCTAACCTCAACTAGAGCGTCAACTATAGCCTCCGTAGTAAGAGTTACTTGAGCCATGGTTTGAAGACTTTCAACCATACGCTTAGCTATTACCTCTCTTACTGGAGACATAGGTATAGACTCTTTAACTCTAACACCTGTACTAGTGTACTTCTCTATTCTCTCAATTTCTCTTAGCACATCTTCTTTAGTTATAAGACCTCCAGGACCTGTGCCTTTAACTTTACTTAGATCAATTCCTTCTTCTTCAGCTAGCTTTCTAGCTCTAGGAGTAGCTCTTACTCTAGCTTTTACTTCTAACTCTTCAGAAACCTTAGGAGGCAGTCTTTACTTTAAGTTAATGAATTTAAGAGAGGATTAAAGAGATTCTGGGAGTAGAACTCAACACTGCAACAGCTCTCGCGAGTAGAAAGCCTGTTGCAAGAGGATTTAATAGTGCATAGATCATGAACACCATAACTGTGTCAGGGCTTCTAACAGCTTTCTGACTGTCCCTACAAAGCCCTTATCTAGAACTCTTTCAAACCTACCGCAATTACATATACTATGGAAAGACCTATGAATATTACCGGTGTGTAGTATAATAAGAGATATATGCGGTTCCTACTGTGGAGGTTTTCAAAGTCCACCTCACCCCTAGCGACATAGTATTTTATCTAGAG
Source organism: Sulfolobales archaeon (assembly GCA_038881635.1). NCBI lineage: Archaea > Thermoproteati > Thermoproteota > Thermoprotei > Sulfolobales > Sulfolobales archaeon. The sequence continues at coordinate 40,930 of JAVZPJ010000008.1, forward strand.
ATGTAGCAGAATCATTAGTCTAAGAGCGAATATTAATATGGATCCAAGTATCATCAGAGGATCTCATCTCATGATCAGAGTAAATGATGATTCTTATTGATCCATAAGCTTAGATAAACCGTCTGAGCTAGTCTTTGTACTAGAAGATTCCTGTCAGAAAGATAATACTGTTAAAATACATCAGTCTAGTATGTTGTCTATTAATTGCTGTAGCTATAAAATTTATAAGCTTTTTATCTGCAATATCTTGTGGTAGGCGGTGAGAATGGCTTACAGAACTTCTCTAATAATTGGTGGTGTGGTCATAGTATTACTTATCCTAGTAGGTTTAATGTACTTCTTCATGGCTCGACCAACTACACCTACACTTACGACACCTATACCAACGCTCACTACTCCCTTAACACCGATAACTACTCTAACGCCTACATTAACTTCTACGCCTGAAATTAAGATTCCAGGTAAAATAGTTGTCGGTTTAACAATATCATTATCTGGTACTTATGCTAAGGAAGGTCAGATGGGTCTACTGGGATTGCAGACTGCTGTTAAGTGGGTTAATGAGATTTATGGTGGTGTTAGAATTGGTGGTAAGCATGTTCCAATAGAGATTAAGTATTATGATGATGAGAGTAGTAGAGATCTAGTAGTTAGCCTATATGAAAGACTAATAACAGTAGATAAAGTAAACTTCCTATTAGGTCCTTATAGCTCACCCCTAGCATTTGCAGCTGCTCCTGTTGCTGAGAGGTATAAGATGGTTTTCGTAAACTGGGGTGGAGCTTCTGACTTAATAAACCAGCAAGGGTATAAATACGTTGTGACTACCTGGAGTCAAGCTACGAGGTATCACGCTGCTAGTTTAGAGTTCCTAGCTAAAGTAGATCCTACCGTAAAGAGAATCGCTATACTTTATGCTGATGACGAGTTTGATAGAATGGTTGCTGATGGGGCAAGAAAGAAAGCTCAAGAACTTGGGTTCACAATAGTATTCGATAGGTCATTCCCACAAGATATTAAAGACTTTACATCTATCCTAATAGAGTTGAAGGCTGCAAACCCAGAGGTTATACTTGCTGCAACGCATTTTGCTGATGGACTTCTACTAACTAAGCAGCTAGCTGACCTAAGAATAGATGTCAAGTTTTTATCACTAACTGTTGCACCAACAGTTCCTGATTACTATGCAAGTCTAGGGATACTAGCTGAGGGTATAGTATTCCCCTCACATTGGGAGCCTGGTGTTAAGTATAACCCTGAAGTTGCATCTAAGCTTGGCCTAGAGTTCTTTGGACCTACATCTGACGAGTTCTATAAACTGTTCCTAAATATTTCTAAAGGTCAAGAACCATCATATCATGCCGCCTCTGCAGCTGCAGCATTAATATTACTTATTAAGGCTATCGAGTCAGCTCAAAGCCTAGATCAAGATGCTGTAAGAGAAGCATTTAATAGAATGGATATAATGACATTCTTCGGTAGATTCAAGATAGATCCAGCAACAGGATATCAGATAGGTCATAGTATGGTGCTTGGACAGTGGCAGAATGGTAAGAAGGTTATTATATGGCCTCTCGAGGCGGCTACTAGTAAGTATTATTACCCGATACCTACCTGGGAGGAAAAGCTAGCTGGTAAGAAAGCTATACCCTAAAGGTGTATAACTCTATGAATGAGTCTCTCCTACATTTTTTACCTTACTATCTAGTCTCTGGGTTATTGATAGGAATTGTATACGGCTTGGCCACTATAGGCTTATCATTAATATTCGGAGTACTTAGAATAGTTAATGTCGGCCATGGATCCTTCATAATGATAGGTATGTATGCAACTTACTGGTTCTTCGTACTAGTAGCTTTAAACCCCTTCATATCTCTAATTCCATCACTCGTGGTTGGATTAATATTAGGTATCATAATGTTCTATGGCGTTTTAAGGTTCTTAGTTAAAGCTCCAGAACTCTCAACTCTTGTAGCTACATTCTCTATAGGTATCATACTTGAAGAGCTAGCTAAAATCATGTGGAGCACTGAGTATAGAGGGTTTATCTACAGTCTTGGGAGCTTAACACTACAGGGTATGCCATTACCTTTAACTAGAGTGTGGCCAGGCATAGTCGCTCTGCTCCTCGTAGTAGCATTATACCTTGTACTTTATAAGACTAGGTTTGGTACGGCTATAAGAGCTGTTACACAAGATCCTGAAGGTGCATCTGTCTGCGGTATTAATATAGTATTCACCTATGCATCTACAGTAGCTTTAGGTATAGCTTTAACTACAGTTAGTGGGTCTCTGTTAGCAATATACTTCCAGCAAGGTATAAACCCATATATTGGGGATCTATATACACTAAGAGCATTTGTTATTGCTGTTTTAGGAGGTCTAGGATCGCCTATAGGAGCTCTTATTGGTGGTATAATATTTGGTATAATTGAGCAAAGTTCTTTTCCGGTATTCTCTATTCTAGGAGTTCCTAACCCCTTTGGTCTAAGTGTCTTTTTAGCATTCTCATTAATCTTAGTACTTCTACTTGTCAGACCTAAAGGATTATTAGGTAGGTGATATTTATGAGTGTGGTTGTGACTATAAGGCACTTAGTAATAATTTTAGTAGTATATCTCATAATATTATCCCTCAGAGTAGCAACCGAGGTTGTCGGGTCTATAGGTCCTATAACTGCTCAGCTATTAACACTAATAGCGTTTTACGTTGCATTAGGTCAGGCATTCAATATATTCCTAGGAATGACTGGATATGTGAACTTCGGCTACGTAGCCTTTATGGGTCTAGGAATGTATGGTATGGCTACTGGGATTCATAGGGCTATGAATGCAGGCTTTCCAGGTTATATTGGCTTGATTCTAGGTCTCTTCCAAGCAGTAGTATTTTCAATTATATTAGCATTAGTAGTGGGAGGTATTGCCTTAAGACTAGGAGGGGCTTACTTCGCAATAGCAACTATAAGTGTGAATGAGGGTTTGAGGTATTTAATTGAAGGATTAGATATTTGGGAAGGCTCTAGAGGTCTTCCCTTAAGTGGGCCTCTTATATCTGCCTTCGGCCATGAGGGATTCTCTATATTATCAACGGTAGCCTCAGATCTAGGAGTATTTATAATAGCTTTACTAGCCTTAATTATAACCTTCATATTCTTAAATAGTAGGATTGGCTACGCGCTTAGAGCTATAAGAGAAGATGAGAATACAGCAAAAGTTATGGGGATAAATGCTACGAAGTATAAGCTCATAGCATTCTCTACTAGTGGAGTTTTAGGAGGACTTATAGGAGCTATGTGGTCTTTTAAAGCTGCAACAATATATCCTCCTGATGCATTCAACATACAATATACTGTAGAGGCTATAGTTGTAGTAATGCTTGGCGGAGCTGGGACACTGCTAGGTCCTCTAGTTAGCGGTGCTATATATGCATCCTTAAAATATTTCTTAGCAGGTATACTACCAGGCTTTCAACTTTTAATATTCGCTCTACTAGTTTTAGCTATAGTAATCCTAACTCCTGAAGGTATAGTTGGTGCTCTAAGATACTATATTCCACGAATCAGGAGGTTTATAGCTTGAGGTGGCTCTAAATGCTTGAGGTTATTAATGTAACCAAGAGATTTGGAGGCTTAATAGCATTAAAAGATGTAAGTTTAAAAATTGATAAAGGAGAGAAGATAGCTATAATAGGTCCTAATGGCTCAGGTAAGACAACGTTATTAAATGTGATAAGCGGTGTCTATAAGCCTGAGAGCGGTAGAGTGCTATTAATGGGTGTAGATATAACTCATACTCCACCATATGAGAGAGCTAGGATGGGTATCGCTAGAGCATTCCAGATACCGAAACCTTTCTCTAACTTAACTGTAAGAGAGAATGCTGCAATTGGAGCATTATTTGGACCTTTATACGGGAGTATAAATGTTAAAGAGGCCTTAGAAATAGCTGATAACATGCTTAAGCTAGTAGGATTATATGATAAGAGAGATGAACTAGCTGGGAAACTTACAGCACCAGAGCTTAAACTATTAGAACTTGCTAGAGCTCTGTCATCAAAGCCTAAAGTTCTACTCTTAGATGAGATAGTTGCAGGTATGCCTCCATCAATGGTAGATCAGTTAATGCTACTACTTAAGAGAATCTCAGATGAAGAGAATATAGCTATAACCACTCTCATTGAGCATGTTATGAGAGCTGTAGTTAGATTTGCTGAGAGAGTAGTAGTACTCTATCGAGGTTCTAAGATCCTTGAAGGTGAGACTGAGAAAATCTTAAGAAACCCAATACTAGAAGAAATATATCTTGGTAAGAAGTGGTCAGTATGAGTATAGCCTTAGAATGTTCTAATATTAAATCAGGTTATGGTAAGATACAGATCTTATGGGGTGTCAGCTTAAAACTACCTAAGGGTAGTATAGTAGCTGTTCTAGGACCTAATGGTGCTGGTAAAACTACATTGCTTAAGACCATAATGGGTATTATAATGCCTATAGATGGCTCAATTAAACTCTATGATAGAGATGTGTCAAAGCTACCTCCACATGTAAAGGTTGATCTAGGTTTAACAATGGTTCCTGAGGGTAGAAGATTATTCCCAGATTTAACTGTACTAGAGAATCTACAAATGGGAGCATATACTAGAAGAGCTAGAGAGAAGATAAGAGAGAGTTTAGAGATAGTATTCAATCTATTCCCAGTATTAAAAGAGAGGTTGAATCAAAAAGCTGGAACCTTAAGTGGAGGTGAGCAGCAGATGCTAGCAATAGCCAGAGCATTAATGTCTAAACCTAAAGTCATACTATTAGATGAGCCAAGCCAGGGATTAGCACCAAAAATTGTATGGAGCGTAGCCGAAACTCTAGAGAACATTATGAGAGAGCTAGAAGTATCAATACTCTTAGTAGAGCAAAATATAGCAATAGCCCTAGATAAAGCCGAATACATATATATCTTGGAGCAAGGTAGAATAGTTGCTGAAGGCTCGAGAGATGAGATAGTATCTAAGAAGATTGATGTAGTTAAGGCGTATCTAGGCATATAAACTATACTATCCCTAACAACCTCTTTCTTCACATAT
>JAVZPJ010000009.1 GCA_038881635.1 Sulfolobales archaeon
TAAGGCAGATTCTCGTAGAAATAAAATCTCAGATCATGATCTGATACCTTAACCATAGATCCTGGAGATAACTCTACTCAAAAAACTCTGATCTCTGAATTAGTAGATCTAGCATGAGAAACCTGATTCTATAAATATTTACTGTGAATGCATACTATAATGGTTGTTATAAATGCTTCTCTTCAGAATATTAGGAGTTCTAGATGTGAGTTCTGATGTTCTAAACCATGTAGAAGGCTATCTAAAGAGGATCTTCAAGATCTATAGTATTGAAACCGAGGTTCTCAGAGAAAGACCTCCTCCGAGATTCTACTCTATATCGAGAGACCAGTATAGAGCAGATCTGATTATAGAATGGTTGAAGAATTTCAGAAGAAAGTATGATGAGATCATAGTAGGATTAATAGATGGAGACGGATTTGTTCCAGGATACAACTTTATCTTCGGTCTCGCAGATCCTATATATAGAATTGCAACAGTTTATATGAGAAGACTCTATAGAGAAGCTTTCACAGATCCTCTCTTTCTATCGAGATTAGAGAAGGAAGTCACACATGAGATAGGACATGTTCTAGGGCTTGGACATTGTAGCGATGAGAAGTGTGTTATGAGGTTTAGCAACTCGCTCAAGGAGGTTGATATGAAATCTAGTAGGTTTTGCAGTAAATGTAGATCTAGGATAATACAGTATCTCTACACATCTTAAATACTCTCAAAAATCTCATCTGCTATCAGATATCTAAGTATCATAATAATATTTATAAGTAGATGAGGATTAATTGAGGGAAGAGATCTACAGGATCATAGGAATGCATTGTGCTAGCTGTTCTATAGCTATTCAGAGAAGTTTATCTAGAATAGGTGTTGAAGCTGATATAAGTCTCGCATCTGAAGAAGCTAGAGTTAGATATGATCCTTCTCGTGTGAAGCCTTCCGATATTATCAGAGCTATTAGAAGAGCTGGGTATGATGTATATAGAGAGGAGTTAAATGCTGTTATCAAGGGGCTTAGAAGTTATGATGATGAGAGGATCCTTGCAGAGAAACTTGAGAGCATGGAAGGAGTTATAGAGGTTAGAGCTAGTCATATTAGTAGAGAGATTTCTATAATCTATAATCCTCTGACCATCTCGAGAGATAGAATAGTAGAATACATGAGATCCCTAGGCTATGAACTGGTTGAGATAAGAGAAGAAGCATTGGCTGAGGATGTAGGAGCTAGAATAGCTCTGGAAGATCTGAAGAAACTGAGGATTTATACTATGGTGACGCTACCACTCTCACTATTTCTAGCATTATACTACATGATAGGAGTCTTCAGACCTCTAGGTCTCGAACCTTTTCTCTGGGATAATCATTTTCTAAGAGATCTTCTTATCGGCATCCCCATCTCACTGGTAGTTCTGGTGATAGGATCTATGAGGTTCCTAATGCCGGGAGTGAGATCTCTATTAAACCTCACTCCTGGAATGGATTCTCTAGTGATCCTCGGAACATACTCAGCATTCTTATTCTCGCTCCTGACCACATTCAATATAGTAAGTGGAGAGGCTTTCTACGAAGCATCTGCAGTGGTCATGTCCTTTATAATTCTGGGGAGATATATTGAGACAAGACTCAAGATAAGATCTGGAGAAGCTGTGAGAAGACTAGCACAACTACAATCTCCTATGGCTAGAGTTCTGAGGAACGGTTCTGAAGAGGTTATCCCTGTAGACAGGGTTAGAGTAGGAGATCTAGTACTGATAAGACCTGGAGAGAGGATTCCTGTAGATGGTATTGTAAAGAGTGGGAGAGCTCTGATCGATGAATCTATGATAACAGGCGAGTCCGAGCCTGTTGCAAGATCTGAGGGTGATGTTGTTTATACCGGAACAACTGTTATCAGAGGATCTATTGTCGTCTATGCTACAAGAGTTGGAAGAGATACCGTTCTAGGACAGATCATAAGACTTGTAAGGATCGCGCAGAACTCCAAACCCAGGATCCAGAGGATTGTAGATAGGATTGCAGGGATTTTCACATGGATCGTTATAGCAACAGCTCTAGCCACAGCATTCTACTGGAGCCTCATAGCTAGAGCACCTCTAGACATGGTAGTCATGTTCACAGCATCGGTACTAGTAGTAGCATGCCCATGCGCTCTAGGACTTGCAACACCAATAGCTCTTCTCATAGGCTTTGGAAGAGGTGCGGAGCTAGGGATTCTGATAAGAAATGCTGAGGCAATAGACAGGGCTGGGAGTGTGAGAGTTATCGTGTTTGATAAGACTGGAACTCTTACTATTGGAAAGCCTCGAGTTGTTATAGTTAGATCTCTTGCCAGCGAGATTAGCGAGTCAGAGATCATAGCTCTCGCAGCCATTGCTGAGAAGAGAAGTGAGCATCCTATAGCACTAGCTATACTTGAGAAAGCTAGAGAACTCGGTATAGATGTTAGAGATCCTGATTTCTTCGATAGCATCCCGGGTCAGGGTGTTATAGCTAGTGTAGATGGGAAGACTATTGCTGTGGGCAGTATAAAGCTTATGAATGGTTTTGAAATATCTCTTGATGAGAAGATCGAGAGTTTATCTAGAGAGCTAATGGATCAAGGGCTTACAGTAGTTTACGTAGCTATTGAAGGAAGAATCATAGGTTTAATAGGAGTTGGAGACATGCCCAGACCTGAGAGCCGTGACGTAGTGAGATATCTTATTTCAAAAGGTTATAGAGTTATAATGCTCACAGGAGATAGAGAGATTACTGCGAGAGCTGTGGCAAGGTCTCTAGGTATTAAAGAGATCTTTGCCGAGGTATCTCCTGAGGAGAAGGCAGAGATCATTGAAAAGATCAGGTCTTCAGGAGATTCTGTTGCGATGATAGGTGATGGGGTTAATGATGCGGCATCTATATCTAGAGCAACTCTAGGAATTGCAATGGGTGGAGGAAGCGATATAGCTAGAGAAGCTGGGGATATAATACTTGTGAGAAACGATCTAAGAGATGTGATCCGCTCCATAGAGCTTGCTAGAGCGATTCGAAGAAAGATATATCAGAATCTATTCTGGGCATTCATATATAATATCATACTCATACCAGTAGCCTCAGGAGCTTTCTATGGATTCGGAATCTTCCTAAGACCGGAGCTGGCAGGATTTGCAATGGCTATGAGCAGTATCTCTGTAACACTCTCATCACAGACGCTCAGAAGATGGAATCCTAAGACTTTCTCCTAGAATGTGAGAACCTGATAACCTTTCTCCAGGTAATAGGCAATCCTACTTCCAGCAGGTGCTAGATCTATCTCCAGATCTTTTATCTGCTTCTCAATACCAAGACTAGATGCAACACCTATACATGCTGAATCTACTGCACCTCTTCTCCTAAGTTCTCTGAGCATATCTCTCAACTCTCCTTCATAAGATATAATCCTCTTCTGAGCAGGTCCGAAGAATACTATCTTAAGATCCTCAAACCTCTCATCTAAGACAGATCTATAGGCGAATCTTATGGCAAGATCAGCTTTCTCATCTCCCGACATTACCACGAGCAAGACCTTGACCATGTAGACCACTCATTTGAATATATTCTAAAATCTTATAAAGAAAACAATGATAAGATGGTAAAGGTTTTTAAATCCTGATCTCACATGCCTAGGGGTTCAGCTCTTGTATAGGTTTATACTGGTTGTTTTCACAGCCTCATCTCTCTCCCCTGCATCGGTCTTGGGATTGCACCATCCTCTGGGCGTTCAGAGGCGTGCTCTTCTGATGGAGAGGGAGAGCGAAAAACTTTTTATCAGACTTTCTCTAGTCTTCAATAGTTGCTCTTTCGAAGGTATATGCTGCGACTACCATGAATACCACTGATAGAGCTAGCAGAACTCCTATGTCTATTAAGGGGTTGAAGTATGAGACTCCTATGAGATAGTATCTGACACCATCTACTGCATATGTTAGAGGATTTACCTTGGCTATCCACTGCATCCATTCAGGCATTCTGTTTATGGGGAAGAATACTCCACTTACAAATTGAAGAGGCATTATAAGAAGGTTAATTAGTATCTGAAAACCTTCCATGCTACTCATTCTACTAGCTATAGCCATCCCAAGCGATGCCAACCCTATTGATAGAACGAATCCATACCCTAGTGCGGGGAGGATTCCCTGGATTCTCAGCTCGTTTGAGAGGAGGAAGCCCATTAAAACTATCATTAGAGAGCTGAGTATTATAGCTATGGAATCTCCAACAGCTCTACCTAGAAGCACTGCAGCTCTAGGCGCTGGTGCTACTAGCGTCTCCTTAAGAAATCCAAATTGTTTGTCGAATATCACTGTCACACCACTGATAAAAGACCCCATGAAAACGCTCATAGCTATAACACCTGTGACTAGATAGGTGACATAATCAACACCACCGAACTGAGCTCTGATGAACTGATCTATGAGAGGATTGGAAAAGTTGAAGACACCACCCATACCCATGCCGAATAGAACAACCCATAGAATAGGCTGGATTACTACTGCTATAACTCTAGACCTAGCTCTAATAAATCTCTTAAGCTGTCTATAAACCATTGAGTAGAACACGGTGAGACTTCTATACATCTCCAAGAAGATCACCTCCAACGTCTTATAGGCTTAGAATCATTCTCAAGACTATCTCTAAGCTCTCTCCCTGTGAAGTGGAGGAAGACTTCATTAAGCGTAGGTCTTCTATAGCTTATCTCAGAGATCTTTACCCCACGTCTCTCATATTCTTCGAAGATCCTTGGAAGCGTTCTAACAGCATCTCTTGTCACGATCTCTATTCTCCTACTATCTATAATCTTACACTTAATCGCGAGATCCTCGATATCCTGAATACACGCAGGCTCGGAGGAATCTCCTAAGGTTATCAGGATCACGTCGGCACCAACATATGATTTAAGCTGATCTGCTGTTCCTTCTACAAGGATCTTCCCGTGATCCATTATAGAGATCCTATCACACAACTGCTCAGCTTCATCCATGTAATGTGTTGTCATAAGTATGGTCACACCCTTCTCCTTCCTAGCAGTTCTCACATAATCCCACACCTTATTCCTGGTCTGAGGGTCTAGTCCTATGGTGGGTTCATCTAATACTAGTATCTCTGGATCATGGATCAGAGCTCTAGCAATCTCAAGCCTTCTCCTCATACCACCTGAGAAGTATCTAACAACCTTATTAGAGAACTCCTCAAGTTCTACGAATTTAAGAGCTTCTCTGATTCTATTCTCAAGATCCAAGCCTCCTAACCCGTAGATCTTTCCATGAATATATAGGTTCTCGTATGCAGTGAGAAAGACATCTAGAGATGGATCCTGAAACACTACTCCAAGTTTCTTCCTAACATCATTAGGTTTCTTAGTAACATCAATCCCATCAACATATACTGTACCTGACGTGGGTTTCAGAAGTGTTATTATGATACTTATAGTAGTAGTCTTACCAGCTCCATTAGGACCTAGAAGCCCGTATATCTCACCCTCACGAACACTAAAACTCACTCCATCAACTGCTACAACATCTTTAAATCTTTTAACAAGGTTCACAACCTCTATAATACTTCTCAACCTTCCACCCCCTCTAAAATACCTCTCAGATCTCTTTCAAAACGTGTGAAAACATTTCTAAGAGAATCGATCTGTGAAGGCGACATCGAATCAATCCTCATATAAAGCTCCTTAAAAAGTTGAAAAACTCTCTCAGCTCCAATCTCTCTAAATCTTCTATGCTTCTCGATGATGCTTCTAGCTTTCAAAACCTTCTCACTATTATCCTTCAAAAACCTATGCCCTTGCTCTGTAAGTCTATATATCTTGATCTTTTTCTCACCTCTACTCTGAACCTCTATATATACTAAGCCTTCTCTATACAGAGATCTCATGATAGAATAGAGCATACTTAGAGGAGGTTTGAAACCTATTACTTCTTCGAGTTTCTTCATAAGTGCATAAGTATGATAAGGTGATTCCTCCAAGAGATCTAGGATCATCATCTTTAGATCATCTCTATATCTTCTTCTCACACTCAATATATCACATTCTATATCATGTTACATATCTTATAAAATTAATCATGATGCATCTCATAAGATATTATAAACACCAATTCTGGAAGGAGGATACTACTTCTTCTCACCACTCCTCATCTAATAGCATGGATTTTAGAAGAAGATGAAACCTTGCACAAACTTACTATAATACATGCTTAGAGTACTCATATGATCTTGCACCTCTCTTCTCATAAGAAAACCTCTACATAGGTAGTACTATTGAAACCCGGGCTTCCTCAGGTTTCAGAACTACTTCTTATAATGCCGTTCAATGATCTCACTAGTCGTTGCCACACTAACATACTTTCTTGCGATATCCATGAGTTTTCTATCATCTGTTGCTAGCGTTAGCTTGTCTCTCATCGCAATATATATGTAGGATGCATCATATATTGTCACACCTTCTTTTACAGCTATATCCATAACCTCCTTCTCAAAACCCTTTATCGTGTGAAGATCTATTATATCGAAGACTTTGGAGAGCAACTCGATTAATCTATAGGCTGTTTCAATCTTTATCTTCTTTAGAAGATAGCATTCTTTCCAAACAGCATTAGCAACTTCGTAGATAGCAAGATCCAGGGTGTGTCCGCCTAGAAAAACCCTTAGCTCACCTCTTTTTACAAGATTAAATATTGCACTTGCATCGTAGAGATACAATACTACCTACCTTCTCTATCCTCTCTTATTAGCTCGACAACTTCTTCATTTGATACATGGGATAGCTCCTTGGAAAGCTCTTTAAACTCCTTCTCAAGTTCTTCAAGCATACGTTTCTTAACTTCTTCCTCTAGTGCTCTCCTTATAATAGGACCAGGCTTTATACCATATCTACTTAAAAGCTCTTTCAGCTTCCTAGGGATCTTAGCAGATACCGTGACATACTCCATCTAGAGCACACCCACAGGTAGACATGGTAGTAAACCTATATAAAGTTTACAGTGAGATTAAAAGAATTAAAGAATCAAAGCCAGTGTATTTACATAATCTTTACAATGATGTCTATTCTCCATTAATTTAGATGCTCAACTCTCCTCATAAAAAGGTTGACCTCGATTCTCTCTTTAATGGATACTTACTTCTTCGAGTTTCTTCATAAGTGCATAAGTATGATAAGGTGATCCCTCCAAGAGATCTAGGATCATCATCTTTAGATCATCTCTATATCTTCTTCTCACTACTCTCTCTTCTAATGGCACGGATTTTTAGAAGTATATCAAGCCACCTGCTTATACTCTCTAGAACTTCAAGTTCGTTATCTTCGGAAAGTTCTCTCATGAGAGAATCAATATGCTTAGAAGCAAGACTTTCTAGCTTGTTCAGAACACTCTCAGTAGAGATTCTACTGATCTCCTCATCCTTTGAGACAATATAAACTCTTCCATGAGTAGGACATATGATCTCACCGCTTTTAAGTCTGAAGAGAGGTGAGCCACATATAGGACATGTTTCTGCAAGCATTGTAGCTCCTGATCTAAGGAGTTCAGCCATTTTTCTCACAGCTTCTTCTCTACTGCTCTCTCTCTCCATATTCTAAGCACCCTATGATTATGATAGTATTTTGAAAGACTATAAGACTGCTAGCTCTGATCATCCTCCCGCTCTGAAGGGTTAGGTACTCGGATTATACTCGCTTAAATATATTTTAGAGCTACTCTAAAGGATTAGTGGTGAGGGTCTTGAGTAGCGATGTTAAGAGTCAGAGTAATGAGGCTAAGATAAGGCAGGCTCTAACACTTCTAACAGCTGTTATAAATGATCCTTCAATACCTAGGAATATTAGAAGAGCAGCTACACAAGCTCTAAAAATACTCCAGGATCAAAGCCTGAGCCTAGGTGTTAGAGCTTCTAACGCTGTTAGCGTTCTAGATGAAGTGAGTCAAGATCCCAACATGCCTGTTCATGCTAGAACCACTCTATGGAATGTTGTCACAATCCTCGAAACGATAAGAGATTGAGGAGCTTGTGATGAGTGAGAGCAAGTGCTCTGGAAGTGTGAGGGTTAGAGGAGTCTACTCTACAGCTCTAGCTAGCATACTTCTTGAGAAAGGATATTGTCTTAGCGATGTTAGTGAGAAGATCTATAGAAGAGTAGAAGGTTTGAATATTATATCTGATAAACCTCCTGATACCACTATCAAGAATGATGATACATTCAGAGATATTCTCGTAATAGTAGGTGTTCCTGAGACTACTAGAAGAATCTATGAGGATCTGAGGAGTATTCTAAAAAACTCTTTCTTCACAGATCTAAAGCCTTTAAATGCTGTGTATAGAGGTAGAGTTGATAGCAAGATATCACAGAATGAATGCCATGTCTCAACACCCTTAGGCGTGAAAGGCGTTCTAAGAGATCCCACATGCTACCCTGGTCAGGTTCTCGACCTCACTATAATAGGATATGGAGATGATCTTAAGACTCCTCTAGTTAGAAGAGGAGTATCTGTAGCAGGTAGATACATGATTTTAAGTGATAGTGGAGTTGTTCAGTTCTCAGAGCATATAAGAGATCCTGATGTTCTAGAGGTTTTAAAAGGATTCTCAGAGATCATATCTAGAGAAGGTTTTGGAGTTAGATGGAGAAGTTCTGCTAAGAATTCTACTACATCAGATCTGATGCAGGAATATGATCTTCTGAAGAATAAGATTAGTGAGATTAAAAAGATTCTAGAGAGATCTGGAGAGGAAGAATTCGCTTACGTGAGTGAGAGTATTGCTTTTATACATGTATCATCTGAAGATATGATAACACTCGATTCATACAGGTCTAAGCTTCACCCTACAACTCCTTATCATCATGTGATGAGATCCTATACTTTTCTAGGGGATCTAATAGATCTTCTTGATTCCATATCTGGAGAAGGAGCTGGTAGAGAGATCTTCAGAGGTTTCACAAGATTTCTAAGAGATAAAATGCTCGAGGGTTTAGAAGTATTCTTATACCATAGAAGACCTTTCTTCTCTCGAGAGATAGTGATAGGTCCTGCCAGAGCTTTGTACTCTGATTATATTGAGAGAAGTGGGAGAGAGTTTATCAGAGTTATTCTTGGAAGAATTAGCAAGGGTGAGGGTGTCTATGACGGTCTTGAGATCCCTAAAGAACCTGGAGACAGGATTATAACTCTGGTAAGCGGTTTATCTCCTCTAATAGTTCATGCATACTATTCAAGCTCTCTAGATCTTAAGGGGGTTTATATCAATGCTAATACACTACCTCATATAACCTATGATCTGGATCTTAGAAGTCTTAGAGGTAGAATTAAGATAGTGTACAGCGATCTCTACATAGATGCTGTGATAACAAGAGATGGTGGAAGAATTATAGATGAGGAAGAGTTTAAAGAAGCTTGTGATAGAGGTTTCTTCTCAGAGAGACTATGCATAAACACTAGATCTACTCTAGAGAGAGTATCTAGAGAGAGTAGGGAGATCTACAGCTTTTTAGAGGGAGATATGGCTAGAATGATTAGAGAGAATACCTTCACCAGAGATTCTGTAGAGAGGTTATTTAGCTTTATAGAGGTGCCTCTCAATGGATCAGAGTAGCTTTCTCAATATAATTCTATACATACTACTCTTCGAACTGATAATATACATGATATCTCTGAACAGTAGAGGGAAGAAGATTCTTGAGAGAATAGGTTTAGACGCTTCTATATTCATGATCCTCGTGAGGAGAAAAAGCGCTCTAGACATACTTGACAGGGTTAGAGGGAGTAGGAAGACGGATATACTTATGAGAATAGGAGTTCCTATAATGTTCTTTCTAATGATCCTATTCTACATTGCAGTATACCTAATAGGAGTAAGCTATATAGCATCTTTTCTAGGAAGTCTACTCAGACCAGGAGGCGAGGTTGTAGGACCTCCTCCTATAGCTCCTATAATACCAGGGCTTACCATAGGTGGTGTGGATTTGATCTATCTTCTCATAGCTTTAGGTCTTTCAATAGCTTTTCACGAGCTTGGACATGCTATTGCTTCAAAGATCTATGGTGTTTCTCTTAAGAGCTATGGTGCCGGGATCTTTCTTATAATGCCTCTAGCATTTGTAGAAGTTGATGAGAATAGTATGATGAGAGATAGAAGGATAGCTTCTAGAATACTTTCCGCGGGAGTTCTATTCAACATCATTCTATTTGCAATAGCATTTGCTTCTATCATGCTTATCACATGGATCTCTCCATTCGCAGGAGTTATACAAGGTGCTGTCATAGCCTATGTAGAGCCTGGCTCGCCTGCTTATAATGCTGGAATACAACCTGGTCTTCTCATCACGTATGTTAATGGATCTCCTGTCTACTCTCTAGATCGATTTCTCCCATATAGATCTGTTATAGCTAGTGATAGAGATATTATCCTCAACATCACGGGAGTATATCCTAACGGTAGTATCTTTAGCACGCTGGTTTTCAAACCTTCTAATCTAAGTAGGATAGGTGTTGTATTTGACGGAGTTTCAATACCACTCGCAGGATTCTTCGTAGGAGCTCTTATAATACCTACCGAGAATGGCTATATAAGACTATGGGCGCTCGAGAGCATCCTCAGATTCATGGTTTGGATGACTATACTCAATCTAAGTCTTGCAGTGATAAATGCTGCACCTCTATATATAACTGATGGTGGTAAGTTTCTCGCGCTATATCTCTCTAACAAGATCTCAAACGCTGTTCAGCTGGTCACTGTGGCTGGTTTTGCAGCTATATTCATAGTATCTCTGGTATTCTATCTCTCATAAGGATCTTCTATGTCTGAATTTGAATTTCTAAATCCTTCTGAAGAAGATCTAGGAGCTATCTACAGATTAGAACTCGAATGCTTCTCAGAAGATGCTTATAATCCTCAGATTCTTCTATTCTATCTAAAGCTATTCAGAGAAGGCTTTATAATCGCCAGAGATAGAAGTGGAAGGATCGTAGGCTATGTGATAGGAATAGTAGAGGGAGGAGGTGTAGGTCATGTGATATCAATATGCGTATCCGGAGGCTATAGAAGAAGAGGTCTTGGAAGAATGCTTATGAAGACTATAGAAGAGTATTTCAGAAGAAAAGGTGCTTGTATCTCGAGACTTGAGGTTAGAATCAGCAATGAAGCAGCTTTGAATCTATATAGAAGCTTGGGATATGAAGAGAGAGATATCCTCAGATCATATTATTCTAATGGGGAGGATGCCTATCTCATGTATAAGAAGCTCTGCTAGATATGAGGAAAGCTTATAAGTAGTATATGGACTACCCATACATGTGGTTTTCATGAGAATAGCTCTTGTATCTGGTGGTAAAGATTCTTATTATGCAGTATATAAATACGGCTCGATCGATATAGCTCTCATACTCTTCTACGAATTCCCTCGACCAAGCCCTCATCTTATTAATCTTGGTAAGAGTGTTGAGAGCATGCTTCTAGCAGGGATCCCCGTTGTAGTAGCTAGAGCTAGGAGAGGGAGAGAACCTGCTGACACTATTGAGATTCTCAGACTGTTGAATGCTACTACTATCATTGCTGGCGATGTTTATATAGAGGATCATCTTAAGTATATGGAGAATATATCGAGAGAGGTAGGTGCGAGACTCGTAGAACCTCTCTGGGGTTTAGAACCTGCTGAGCTTCTCAGAAAAGAAATCGAGGACGGTATAGAACCTCTGATCATAGGATCTGATGAGAGAGTGGTGGAGTGGATTGGAAGAGTTCTAGATAGAGATAACATAGATCTTTTCATTGAGAGTGCTAGAACGAGAGATTTCGACCCCTTAGGTGAGAGAGGAGAGTATCATACTATAGTGGTTAACGGACCTATGCATAGAAGCAGACTTGAATACAAGATCGCAGGTGTTGAGAGGTTTAATGGATACTCTGTTCTGAGGCTGATCTGATGAGACTTAGGATCTGTTGTGAATTCTTCCAGGACAGGATCTATAGGATTCTCAGAGATGTTATTCTAGAGAGTAGATGTGATTGCATAGCTTTGAGTGGTGGTATTGATACAAGTCTTATAGCTCTTATAGCAAGATTTTCTGGATTGGATCTCAGAGGGTTCATAAGCATGTATCTAGGAGGTATTCCAAGAGATATATATTATGCATCATATCTAGCCAGAGTTCTCGGGATAGAGCTGGAATTCGTTCCTATAGATCCTTTGAAGGCTAATGAGATCGCTGAGAAGGTTGTAGAGTGTATTGGTAGAGATAGAATAGATTCACATGGCGATGGAGGATGTATAGAGATTAGAAATGACATTGTATTCTACAGCGTTATAGAACATGCTAGGAGGAAGTGTAAGTGTATCTATACAGGATCAGGTGGAGACGAGCTTTTTGCAGGTTATACTTTCATGCTTCATCAGAGGAGTGATGATCTCGAGAGTATTATAGAGAGATACGCGTTCAAAGGAAGATATCCGGAGCTGGAAATAGCAGAATGTCTAGGAGCAAGAGTTATATCTCCATATCTTGATAAGAGGATCATAGATCTAGCTCTGGAGATACCGGTAGAGTGTCTGAGAAGCAGTTCTATGAAGGGTAAGGAGATCCTGAGAAGAATTCTAGAAGAGAGAGGATTAGAATTAATAGCTTCTCGAGAGAAAACACCTGCAGAAAGCGGTTCTGGAACAAAGATCTTCTGCAGATCCTCATATGATCAGCTTTGAACAATCCTGGTAATTCTGATAATATGTTTTCAGACTAGTATCTATCTAAACACCTTCTCATGAGGATTATAATGATACTCCTGGTTCAAGGAGATTATCTCGAAAGTTTATTGAGGTATGCGAGAATTCTTCATTTATAGAGTTAGAAGCAAATGATTAAATACTTAGAAGAAGAGGATCATAATAGTTGGTGGAGGTGGGAAGATATTGTACATCGTGTGTCTAACCTTTGATTTCGACGCATACTCTCCATGGATCTATAGAAAAGCTATTAACTACACCAACCTATCAAGAGGAGAATTCGCATCAGTAGGAGTTAGAAGAATTCTCAAGCTATTAAAAGATCAGGGTGTAGAAGCTACATTCTTCGTTCCAGGACACACTGCTGAGCATTTTCCAGAGGATGTGGGCATGATAAAAGATCATGGGCATGAAATAGCACATCACGGATACATGCATGAACCGCCAGAGACTCTAGAAAGCGCTGAGGAGGAGAGGAGAGTGGTTTTGAAGGGGATTGAAGCTCTTAAGAAGGTTTTAAATATAACTCCGAAAGGCTATAGATCTCCTTCATGGGCTTTGACAAAGCATACTCTCTCTATTCTAGAGGAGCTAGGCTTCATATATGATTCAAGTCTTATGGGAGATGACTACACACCCTACAGACCTCCCCTCTATCTAGAGGTTGATAGCGAGGGGAGAGTTCTTAGAGGACCTCTCTCAAAACTTATAGAAATACCTGTTCACTGGAGTCTCGACGACTACCCTCACTTCGAATTCGTGAGGTATCAGAATCTCGTGATACAAGGCTTGCGATCTGTTAGCGACGTGCTTGAGAATTGGGTTCTCGCATTCGAGTATATGATGCGAAATATGAGTGATGGTGTTATAGTATACACATTCCATCCCGAGGTTATAGGTAGAGGTCATACTATGATTCTTCTTGAGAGACTGATAAACCATATAAAATCTCACGCTAGAAGGAGTGAGATTGAATTCTTAAAAATGATCAAGGTAGCCGAGAGATATAGAGAGATACTAGGATTCTAACCTCCTCCCGCTCTAAAGGATGAGGTTTTCGGGTTGTGATTCTATATAGCTTCTTCTACCTCGAATCTAAGTGCTCTGCCTTCTCTAACCTCTCTAAACACCTTTCCCGCGATTTCTATAGTCTTCTCTATATCCTCTCTGGTATGTGCTATAGATATGGTCCACTGCTCGTCATATGCCATAGGCTGGGGTATTATACCGTTTACAACCATGCCGAGAACCCAGTTATACCATACTCCCCATCTTACTTTCTCTACGAAGTCTCTCCAATTCTTTATAGGTTTATCCGAGAAGTAGATGGTTCCTTTATTAGCTATCTGAACTACATGAGCTTCTATCCTTAGATCCTCTATAAGATCTCTGTACCCCTTCGCAAGCTCGCTACTAAGCTTATGAGTGTAAGCAAGATTACTCTCTGTGAGAAGCTCTGTCACAGTCACATAGGCTGCGTATACCGAGAGTATATTAGCATTAAAAGTACCACCGTGAGGAACTCCTCGAGGTCCTATGAGATCCATGAACTTTCTATCAGCTAAAACCGCTGAGAATGGGAAGCCTCCTCCCAATGCTTTAGCTACTGCAATTATATCAGCTCTCACACCATAGTACTCTGAAGCACCTCTAAACCACATGCCTGAAGTCTTCACCTCATCAAATATGAGCACCGAGTTATACTCGTCGGCAATTCTTCTCAACCCCACGATGAAATCCTTGTCAGCAGGTACCACACCCATGTTCATTGCTACGGGCTCTAGAATTATAGCAGCTATATCATTTCCATGTTCTCTCATTATATCCTCTACAGCACCGAGATCATTCCATGGAGCTATTACAACAGTATCTGCAATAGACTTAGGAATCGCTGGAAGAGGAAAACCTGCTGGAACAGACCTAGGTTTTCTAGGATGACCTGCAGCATATGGAGAAGGCTTCACACCTATTGATAAAGCCTCATGAGTTCCATGATAATGACCTTCAAACTTCAGAATCTTACTTCTGCCCGTGAAAGCTCTCGCCAGCCTCACAGCTAGAGAAGTGGCTTCAAGTCCTGTAGACGAGAATCTAACCATCTCATATCCGTATCTCTGCGTGAGAACCTTACTCAGCTTAAGACTCCACTCACTCTCATGACCGTATATAGTTCCCTCCTCAAGCTTCTCTCTAACCCTGCTCATGAGAATAGAGTTTGAATGCCCTACCACAAGAGCTCCGAAAGCCATGTTATAGTCAATGTACTCGTTGCCATCAACATCCCATATTCTAGAGCCTTTTCCACGAGCCATTATAAGAGGATGGGGATCGAATATCCTCCAATTGCTATGAACGCCATGTGGCGTGAGCTTTCTAAGCTCCTCCCATATCTCTCTAGATCTAGGTGTTCTCCTTATATAAGCTTCTCTATAGAGCTCTGTTAAAGTCTTCTCAGAACTCAGAAAGATCACCAAACTTTAAATAAGCTAAATAACTTATAAAGAGAATTATAGATCTATTGTATAGAATACAAAAAAATATGAAACATATATATATCTCGTCTAAATCTATCAAGATACGAGGATCTAATATGAGCTCGGAGAGAACTTATAGAGAAGAGATAAAAGAAATAGGAGATGATGTTCTCGCCATACCCCCTAGACTTATGTGGTGGGAGTATCTAATAATAATCCTCGTCGTAGGAGTTTTCGAGGCACTTTTAGTATGGTATGTTGTCGAGTACATGCTTGTAGCAAGCCCAGAACCGGGGTTCTTAGGACTTCCCAAGCCTATTAGCGGAGCTATTATCATAAGCATTACGTGGATAGTGCTGAACTTCATAATTGGAGGTACCTACTACATGGTTATCACGAGAAGAATTAAGAGCTTAAGATCATCAGGATCTAGAGTGGTTGAGGTGTGATCATGATCTCAGCCTGGGCTTTGATCGTTCTAGCAGCATTCGTAGGCTACTTCATTATAGGAATCATAGCAGGATACATAGCTAAGCTGAGAACCGGAAGAGGTTTGTACGAATTCTATATAGCAGGTGGAACTCTCTCAGCACTTCTAGTAGGCGTGGGATATATGTCAGCGTATATGGAGGCTTGGGAGTTCGTAGGAATGCCTGCGGTGATATCTTCCGAGGGACTTGAGTGGTGGCTTATCGAGATGATATTCTACCTAAGCTACGTAGCCTTATTCTATATGGTAGGTCTCCGACTATTTAGAATTGGTAAGATCCACAAGACTATAACACCGGTAGATTTCATAGTGTTTAGAGCCGGAGGTTTTGAGAGGATTCTCAGACTAGTTCTAGGGATTCTCATAACCTATGCTACGATAATATATGTGGGAATGATCTATATACCTGCTGCAGGTGTTATAACTGCTATGAGTTATGGAGAGCTTTCATATCATCTTCTACTAGTTCTCTACACCGTGTTCATGGTCATATATATAATACTTGGAGGTATGAGAGCTGTAGCATACAATGATCTAATAGCTGGAGCGACCTTCATAGTAGCATTCATAGCAATGATATACGCTGTGAACATTCATTGGGGAGGTTTCGGAGATCTAGCCTGGAAAGCTTTTAGCAGTGCTCCCGAGAGATTTGAAAGAACACTCCCTATTCAGTACTTCCTTACAATGCTCTTCTTCTACGGAATCTCATGGCTTTTCATACCGCATCTGATAGTGAGATTCTTCGCAGCAAAAGATTATAAAGGCGTTATACTGGGAGGGATGGGTGCTATAACAGGGTTCTTCTTAGGAGCATTTCTCTCACCTCTATTCCTCGGACTTTCAATCCTAGCTCAGTATGGTACTAATCTTCCTGAGGTGACAGTTGTAGAAGAATATCCTGCGATGATGTTTCTAAGCTGGTTCGGAACCTCACCTCTTATCATATTGATCATTCTAGGACTTGTAGCGATCGCGAGATCTACTATTGATGCATTGCTTCTACTAACATCTTCTATAATAGATAGAGATATTCTCGAGAGAACACTTAGAATTAAGGTTAGCGAGAGAACACGAGAGATCATAACAAGGGTTATCGTGACAATCATAGGAATTCTAGGAATCATAGTCGCGCTATATCCTGAAGCTCCGATGGTTATAATAGGATACGAACTCGCATGGCCTGCATATGCTGTTGTAGCATTTCCAGCACTTCTAATACTGTTCTGGCGTAGAGCTAATAAGTATGGAATTCTAACAGGATATCTAGTAGGGTTATCCTCCTTGATCTTATTCACATATGTTATATGGCCAGAACCTCCTCACAATCCTTTCGGAGTGTGGGAGGGTACTCTGCCAAGTGTCCTAGCTCTGGCTACCACTGTGGTAGTATCTCTTCTAACACCTCCTCCTCCTAGAGAACATATTGAGTGGTTCTATGGGGATAAGCTGAGGTGAGGAGCATGATTTTCCCGGGTCAGAAGGTATTAAGAGTAGACCTTGACAGAGGATCTGTTGAAGAAGAAGAGCTTAAAGATGAGATTATTGAGAGATATGTAGGTGGAAAAGGGCTTGCAGCTTATCTAATGTATAGAGAGCTTAAGCAGGGTGTGGATCCTCTTTCTCCCGAGAACAAACTATTCATATTCGGAGGTCCTCTGGCATTCATATATCCTACCTTCACTAGAACGATTGTAGCATCTAAATCTCCTCTAACTAATACTTTTAGCGATTCTAATGCTGGAGGTTCTTTCGCTGTTGAACTTAGAAGAGCAGGCTATCTAGGGATTGTTGTTGAAGGTGCTAGTGACAAGCTTGTATGTCTTAAGATAGATCGGGAGGGTAGGAGATTATTCGAGTGCGAGAATCTAAGACTTAGAACAACTTATGAAGTTGGAGAATACTTCCCAGAATACTCTGTTCTAACCATAGGACCTGCTGGAGAGAATCTTGTTAGAATCTCAGGTGTTTTCATTGATATGAGGAGAAAACCTAGATCAAGACCTGGAGTTGCTGGAAGAGGAGGGCTTGGAGCTGTCATGGGTTCGAAAAAACTTAAGGCTATCATTGTAAGAGGTTTTATGAGAGAAGAAGATCTAGCGAGAAACGTGAGTCCTGATCTGAGAACCAGGCTTTCTAGAGAGTATCTGAAATTCGTTCTTGAAAATGTGATCCCTGGAATAGGTGTTGGAGGTAATCTACCTGTCTTCAGAGTCTCAGCTGAAGCTAGAATACTTCCTGTGAAGAACTTCAGACAAGGAATTCATGAGGGATGGGAGCAGTTGGTAGATGATGAATGGGCTAAGATCAAGATAGGAAAACTCTCATGCCCTACATGCCCTGTAGCTTGTGGAGCTAGGATGAGGATGGATTCTAGAGAGACTGAGAGGATAGAGTACGAGACTGTTGCTATGAATGGCTCCAACCTAGGTATAACGGATAAAAGAATGCTTATAGAGATCAATAATGAACTTAACGAGCTAGGATTAGATAGTATTTCAGCAGGTTCTATAGCGGCTTTCGTTGCAGAACTTTCTGAGAGAGGATTGATAGATCTCAAGATCAGATGGGGTGATGCTGAGGCTTTCATGAAGCTCTACAGAGATATAGCCTATAGATCTGGTTTGGGAGATATACTAGCCGAGGGGATAGCTCATGCTTCGAAATACTTCAATGCTGAAGAAATAGCTCTCCATATAAAAGGACTTGATATACCAGCCTACGATCCGAGAGGTGTTGTCGGCATGAGTCTTGCTTATGCTACAGCAGATAGAGGAGGAGATCATCTTAGAGCATGGACTGTAGCTGTAGAGGTTTCTACAAGACCTAGTATAGAGGATCTCGTTAAGCTTACGATAAATCTTCAGAATAGAAATGCAGCACTCTGGACATTAGTAGCTTGTGATAATATTGTGAGCAACTCTATCAAACCTCCAGAACCTATGATAGAGATCTACATCAAGATGCTAAACAGTCTCGGGTTTGAGTATGATATGGAGAGATTTCTAGAACTTGGAGAGAGAATATATAATATAGCTAGAATGTTCAATGCCAGAGAAGGTTTTAGTAGAAGAGATGATAAACTGCCTCCCAGATTCTACGAGAGGAGAGAGGATACAGGATGGTATATTAATAGAGAGAGCTTTGAGAAAATGCTGGACAGATACTATCAGCTAAGAGGATGGAGTGATCTAGGTATTCCAACTCCCGAAACTCTCAGAAGACTGGGTATAGAGGTATAGAGAATTCTATGAAGATTATCGTGAGACTATATGGAGTTCTTAGAAGTCTTGCGGGAGATAGAGAGAGGATCGAGATAGAATTAGATGAAAGAGATGATCTGAGATTGATTCGTTTAATAGAAAGACTTCTAGAAGAATATCCTGAGCTGAGGAGATATATTAGCGTAGAAGATGACAAGCTTAGAGTCAGAGGAGTAAGTATAATACTAAATGGACAGCATATAATGTTTCTAGAAGGAGAGAATACATTATTAAAAAATGAAGATATAATAGATCTAATCCCACCCGTATCAGGAGGGATCTAAATTTCTGAGAGCATAAGCCATGCTATCTCTAGCTAGATATCAGAAGGCTAGAAATACTTGAACCACCTCGATCACTCGTCTAGAGAGACAGCAGATCTATGTATCTGGAAGATTCTTTTGATCGAATAAAGATCCTGTTTACGAGATCTCTCTATGATTCCTAGATCTTTTTATTATATGACGTGCTACTGCTATATCGAGAAGTGATGTTCCAACAGATTTATAAAGTTTTATCTCTTTAAATAAGCATTTCCGACCTCTCATATACTCTCCTATCTCAATAAGATCAATTCCAGAAACATCTTCACTTTCTCTAGCTGCACCTGTTACTGTATCAACAAGAGCACACCCAGCTCTTCTACGTGTTATATCATCTAACTCTTTAACAGGTTTAGGAGCTCCTACAGATATTACTATAGCACCATTTCTGAGAATATCTCCTCTGACCACCGGCTGGGTGGAGTTTGTTGCCGTAATAATAACATCAGATCTCATTAGAAGATCATCTAGAGAAGTTTCAGATCCTTCATACTTCTTAGCAAGTAGATGACTTTTAGAAGATTCTATGTCATAAATAAGAATCTTTTTAATATCGAAGAGATTCTTGAAAACCCTCAGATGATACTCACCTTGAACTCCTGCTCCAATGATCCCGAGCACATCTATACTACATCTCTTCATGAGATCGCATTCCAAGAGTAGTTTTGCTGCTAATGCTGATGTTGTAGCAGTTCTCCACCCTGTGGCACTTGATGCATCTGCTATTAATATGATCTCTCCATTCTCAAGACCTGATACTATGATAAAACCTCTCACCCTAGGAGTAGCCTTAGGATAGATTCCTATGAGCTTCAGCACAAAACCTATCTCAGGATCTATACCAGGCATGAGAGCAATCCACTTATCTTCATACTCGTAGGATACTCTCTCAAATATCAAAGGTTTTCTAATATAGAGATCTCTTATCTCGAATAAGAGTTCTAAAGGATCTACAATTCCATCGATCTCTTCTCCAGACATTACTATCATGATGCATAACACCAATGATATCATACAACTCTATGAATAAAACAGCATATCACTAATCTATCTCTAGAAGATCTGTTGAAAAACAAGGCTAGAGCTCAAGAAAACAATTTAGGAGATAGTATTCTAGAAGAGAACATAGACCCTGCATATCGAGGTATCTGGGTCACATATTCACCGCTAGTAGAAATAATATTTTGAAGACTGACGACCTACTGCTTAGAGTCTAGAGACCTCTTATAATCTGCAGTCAAAGAATTCTCTACTCAAGTACGTAGAACGAGCTTGTAAAGTTAACTGAGCTCACAGAAATACCAGAAGGAGTAAAGAGCTGATCTCCCGAAACTCATCCTCTCTCTATAAGAGTCATAGGGTGAGAAGGTTCAGCTCTGATAAGATATTATTCGGAAAAAGCCTTAAAACATGGTGGTTATTAGCAGTGTCTGAGAAGCTTTGCGAACCCTACGCTTTTCTACTTCGCAGACTTCTCGATGTAGCTATAGAGAGATTTGGTAGCGAGCTCGTCTCGTTCGTCGTGTATGGTTCTGTTGCTAGGTGCGAGGCCGGTAGGGAGAGTGATATAGACATTCTTATAGTCTTGGAGAACCCTCCTAAGAGCAGGATGAAGAGGCAGGAGTTGTTTATGCTAGTAGAAGAAGGTGTTGAAGAAGAGGTCGAGAGGCTTAGATCTCAAGGGTATAACGTTGATTTTTCACCTATTATAAAAAGTGTTAGCGAGGCGAGGAGAGTATCACCAATCTATCTAGACATGGTTGAAGACGCTGTGATACTATATGATAGAGAGAACTTCTTCACAAATATCTTGAACAACCTCAGAGAGAAGCTCAGAGAACTTGGAGCAGAGAGAGTAAGATGTGGTAGAAAATGGTATTGGAGACTTAAGAGAGACTATAAATTTGGTGAGGTAATAGAGCTGTGAACAACATATCTATGGCACAATCCTACCTAAGACAAGCTGAAGAGAGAATTCGCCACGCGAAAGAAGCACTTGATAGAGGTAACTATCCTTACGTAATTAGGCAGTGCCAAGAGTCGGTTGAACTACTTCTTAAAGCAGCGCTGAGATTAGTTGGTGTTGAGGTGCCGAAAT
The DNA here is from genome assembly GCA_038881635.1 of Sulfolobales archaeon. Lineage (NCBI taxonomy): Archaea > Thermoproteati > Thermoproteota > Thermoprotei > Sulfolobales > Sulfolobales archaeon. Next base: position 21,379 of record JAVZPJ010000009.1, read on the forward strand.
GGCGTGATGTAGGGCCTGTTCTCAGAAGAGAAGCTCAGAGATTCCCCGAATGGTTTCAAGCCGAGATACCTGCATTAGCACGTATATCGAGGAAGCTACGTAGAGAAAGAGAACCTTCTATGTACGGAGATGAGGAAAGCGGTATCCCGCCCGACGAGCTCTATGATAGATCTGATGCAGAAGAAGCACTTGACTACGCATCAAAAGTCTACAGCATAGTAATCAAGCTAATACAGCAGCACAAAACCTGAATCGCGTTAGCTTATTCTAAAGACCTAAACTCCTACTATTATAGTCAGTAGCTATCTGCTAACCTAGAGAACACTAGTACCTCTTAATAATTGCATAAGTAGCATATATTGAAGATCACAGCATAAGGTCTTTAAACAATTCTTATCCCAACCTCATATACTTTTCAAATATATCATCTAAATTCGAAAATTTCTTTACTTATTACACGAAGTAAATTAATCATGTTTTTAGGCTTAGCCAGCCGTGAAGAGGTAGCCATAGCTAGCTTAGTATTCTAGCAACATTAGCACTGAGTAGAGCTGAAGAATTGCTAAAGCATTTCGTAGCTAGAGATGAATTTGAACTTGAGAAACACTCTCTATCTTACCCTACTTCTTCAACTATCTTATTTCGATAGAGCTAGAGCTCTACTCCATGTAGCTCATCTGCTACGAACGCTTCGGCGAGGTCTGGTTCTCTCAGCGAGTTTTTGATCCTCTCAATGATCGTAGTCATTAGCGTGTTGGTAGCAAACTTACAGAATCAATAGCTAGAGTCGGGGTTTGTGAAGTCTATAGATACAGCGATCTCGCTATCACAACTACTACTAGCCATGTTAATACTGCTATCCTAGCTATCTTCAGAGCTCTATCTATATCATTTTTATCAGGATATCTAGCATCTTCATTAATCTTGTAATACCCTATCTTCTCAAGAGCTACTCCTAGAGCTCCTGCTATAGCTGATATAGGATATCCCGCATTAATACTCTCAGTCTTCCTCCTATCTCTAACTAGGATTCTAAAAGCTCTACCGATCTCTCCTCCCGCTATAGGGGTTAGGAGAACTATGAGTATCGCGGTGATCCTAGCTGGAAGATAGTTTACCATGGTATCTGCTTTCGCGGAAAACCATCCTACATCTCTAAACTCGATATTCTTATAACCCAGAGCACTATCTAATGTGTTTACTAATCTCTGGAAGAGAGCTCCTAGAGGTCCTAAGAATAAGAAGTAGAATAAAGGTGATATATATCCATCCACAAGACTTTCAGCAAGAGATTCTATAGATGCTGAAGCTATGTGAGCTCTCCCAAGCTCTCTAGTATCTCTTCTAACAATCTGCTGAGCCCAGTATCTTGCGCACTCGATATCATCTGTCTCAAGACATGATCCCACTCTCCCTACTATATCTAGAAGAAGCTTGATCGAGAAAGAAGTCTTCAGAACATATGCTGATACTAAGATGAATAATATAGTATTCATCTGAGAGATCTGAAGTAGAAATGCGTAGAAGATCATGTGAGATGATACTACTAAAAACCATGTCACAACACCTCTAGCTCTCGAAGAATAAGGTCTACCGATCTTAAGAGCCATCACGTATGCTGTGTGCACAGGATGTATCCTGAGCATGAAACCTCTGTGATAGGGGTATAAGAGATCCATTAGATGAGCTAGGAGAAGCACTGCTAAGAACTCGTAGAATGAGAGCCACAACATCAAAGGATAATCTCCTCAAGAACCTTATCTCAGCACGTCAACCTAAAAGTCTATCATAGTAGCTCTACAACATCACAGATATCGAAAGACCTAGCTTAGAAACCACAATAAATACCATCAGAAGAACTACCGCACTCAAATGACCTAATAATCTAATCATAAAACCTAAAACCTCAAGAACCGTTAGAATAACAATTACATTCTCACCTTCAGACGCAAGCTTCATCTTAACCAGATAAAGTATGTAAAAGTTTTAGACTCCACTATGATTTAGGTTAGGATTTACCTTTAGACCACAAGTAAGAGCCTGTCATGAATAGCACTGCATTTACTGCCAGTCCTAGACCTATAGGTCTTACATCAGCGAATCCATCTGGCCACCCTATATAGAAGGCGTATCCAACTGCCACCATTAAGCTCCCAATTATGGCTATTATAGCTGCTCTTGGTGATGGCTTAGACCAGTAGAGGCCTAGTATTGTGGGTATGAATAGAGATGATGATAATATTAGGTATGCTATGTCTAGAGCTATTAATATTTCTTGTACGTAGATCGCTAGTAGTATTCCTAGAATTCCTAGGACGACATTTAATGCTACTATAATGTACGTCATTACTTTCTCCTCTAATCTCCTGAGAGCTCCTAGGATATCGTATGTTATGAGTGTTGATGTAGCTATTAATGCTCCATCAGCCGTACTCATGAATGCGGCGAACATTGCGGCAATGATGAGCCCTGCTAGGCCGGCTGGTAGGATATCTACAGCTAACTTAGGCATGGCTAGTCTAGGACTCTCTAAGCCACCGGCATAGTATAGGTATGCTAATATTCCAATAAATGTAGCTGCTAGAGCATATATTACTCCATAGATTCCAGCTATAACCGTCCCATTAACCCCGATTCTAGTATCTCTAGCTGTTAGAACTCTCTGCCATATATCCTGGCCTAGCATTAAGCCGAAGAAGAATAGCAGAAACCATGTTAGGATCATATCGTAGCCTACATGCGTGAGGGATAGATAGCCTTCAGGAAGCATACCTAAGGAAAGACCCTTCTCGGATACCGTTAGATACCCGAATATAGGTAGAATTATGATTACGCCTAGGGTCATGAGAAGCCATTGAACTAAATCAGTTAATGTAACCGACCACATGCCACCGAGAGCTACGTAAGCTACTACTACTAATCCTCCAACTAGAGTTCCAACCTCAAAGGATATGCCTAGGAGCACTGATGTGACGGTACCGATAGCTATCATTTGAGTGACGAATATCATTAACGTGTATATAGCGATGACAATAGCCCCTATATACCTAGTTATCCTATCATACCTCTTCTCCAGAAACTCAGCCATGGTATATATTCTTAGTGGTATGATCTTCCTAGCTACTATAAGACCACAGGCTATGACACCTAAGCTTATCATTATAACCATCCAAGACCCAGATATACCATACTGATATCCTAGCCTAGCAGATCCTATAGTACTAGCTCCTCCAAGAACAACTGCTGCCATAGCTGGGACGTAGAGTAGATATGTTAATCGCCTATCAGCTAGCAGGTAATTGTCTAAGGATTTTATAGCTCTTCTCTCAGATAATAAGCCAATTATAAGCATAGAAACCATGTACCCGACTACAACGACCATGTCTAAGGCTGTGACACCCGTACAGACCACCCCTTAGAATAGTAGAGAGAAGTGATATTTAAACTTTTAAAAACTTTAATACCCAAATTATACACTTTAATTAACGGTTCATATGGGGTTAGAGTCTATGAGTCTAGATTTATCTAGATTTATCGAGTCTCTTGAAGGGATAGATTATACTAGTGATGATACGCTGTTGAAGGCTCTCAATCTAATTCTAGACCCTCCTATCTCTACTCTTAGCTTTAATGATGTTATAATTGATGGCTATAAACTCCCCCAGCCCAGGCTTGAATATATTGAAGAGAACATTATTAGAAGTGTACTAGGAGAGAATGGTATAGACTTGTTCATGTCTCTGGATTTAGTTATTAGCATGCTACCTCTTAGCAAGCTGGAATCACTTACATCTAGTAGTAGGGGTGCAATTCTAGAAATGCTGAGAGAAGAAGCTTATAATACTGCTAGAAGCTTAGCTGAACTCTATAGAATCAAAGCAGAAGATCTCAGAGGCGAGGATGATGTTAAGAGAGAGATTCTAATGCTAGCACCCTCTATTAGATTACTAGATACTGTTAGGGGAGAGTGGGATAAATGGGTCTGGAAGAGAACCGACCGCTATGGGCGTGAGTCTCCAGATCCTAAACTAATTCTAGATGACATCCTTAGGATAGGTAATGCTCTTAGAGACCGTGGAATAAAAGTTTATATTGCTACAGACATGGAACATGATTATGGAGATGTTCTAAAACCATATGATATAATCTCGGTTAAGATTCCTCAGAGATTAGCAAAGATTGTATATGTTAGAGATCAGAGTGTCACATGGTTTAAGAACCCTATACTGGGTAATATGGCTCTAGATTTTAGGCGTGGAGAGGAGGCGGTTTTAAGCGAGATATATAGTAAGCTTAATCTAAGACCACTCTTTAGGATCAGATGGGTGGCTGAGGGTAGTAGGCTTATTAGAGCTTATATGGAGGGAGGTAACTTCTTCGTTATAAGAACCGAGTACGGTACAGCGGTCTTGACAGGTGTTGGTGTTAGAGGTTCTAATCATGCTACATTTAAAATCTTATCTAGTATACTACCAGAAGACGTTAGACTTATCGGCGTCCCCCTAGCTGGATATATTAAAGATTGGGCTTCTGGCGCTGTTCATTTAGACGTAGTCTTCTCGTATATCGGTGATGTAGGTGGAGAGCGTTTAGCTCTCGTAGATCCTTCTAGGATAGGATTTTATTCTCTACTAGAGTATAGAAGGAGAGAAGGCGCTTTTAGGATTATAGAGATGCCCAGATTAATGAAGGAATTAGGTGTCAGGCTAGATGAGCCTCCCCGTGAAGGCCAAAGTAGTATTACTATGATTAATGCTTTAAATCTAGGTAGGGGTAGGATAGTATCAGATTCATTTAATGAGCTTATTAATAGATATCTAGAGAGAATGTATGGTATTGATGTTATTAGGGTAGATATCCCCCAGCTAGAAGCTGGTGGCGGTGGTGTTAGATGCTCTACGAGAGAGCTCTGGAGAAGCTAAAGAGTAGAGGTTTAAACCTAGATATAGATAGTTTCCTTAGAACATTTAATAGGATAAGTAGTATTGGATGGGTTGAGGGATATGGTTCTATTAGACTTGCACTCACTAGTGAGCATATTATGGCTCGTAGAGAGTTGTTAAAGGAGCTTGAAGCTATAGGTGCTAGGGTATTATTCGACGAGGCAGGGAATATTATAGCTGAGATCGGATCAGGTGGTAGAGCCATAGCTATAGGCTCGCACCTAGACAGTGTGCCTGGCGGTGGTAGGTTTGATGGGGTATTTGGCGTTATCGCAGGATTAGAGATTCTAAGAGCTATTGTTAGGAGTGGCTTGAGACTTAAGCATAGGCTTGTCCTCGTAGATTTCAATAATGAGGAGGGTTCTAGATGGAATCCTCCACTACTAGGCTCGGCTCTAACTGTAGGAGTTTATATGAGAGACTTCATCTACTCTAGATTAGACTCCAATGGGGTATCCTTTGGAGAAGCTCTAGAGAGGTCAGGATTTAAAGGTAGTGCTGAGAATAACCTATCTACGAACCCCCCAAGATTCTATATAGAGCTACACATAGAGCAGGGTCCAGAACTCTATAGAGAGGGATACGATATAGGCATCCCCCAGGGTATAGTAGGATTAAGAGTGCTAGAGTTTATATTTAGAGGGAGGCAGGATCATGCTTCAAGCCATATTAGCCTAAGGAGAGATCCGGTAGTAGGCTTGTCTAAAGCAGTACTACGACTTAGAGAGTATGCTCTCAAAAACCAGGATAAGCTTAGAATAACAGTAGGAGATATAAGCGTAAAACCAGGGAAATTCAATGTAGTACCAGCGCTATCTAAGATGACAGTAGATATTAGGAGCTATGATCCACAAGTTATAGATGAAGCAACAAAGTACGCTATAAAGGTGGCAGAGAACATAGGAGAAGAAGAGAATCTAAGCGTAGACCATAGAGAGCTCTGGACAATACCAAGGATACTCTTCGACCCCGATGTCACCTCAGTCATAGAGGAGTCTTGCAGAGATCTTGGATTCAAATATAAGAGAATGTGGAGCTGGGCAGGTCACGATGCGCAGAATATGAGTAGGATCGCTAAGACAGCAATGATATTCGTCCCATCCGTTGAAGGCATAAGCCATAGTAAAGACGAGTACACTAGAGAAGAAGACTTAGTTAGAGGATTAATACTACTAGCTGAAGTAGTTCTAAGATTAGATAAGATCTAGCTCATCCACGAGACATGTTCTAAGCTGGTTAGAGTACTGAGATTACTGCTAAGAAGCTGTAGAAGGCTTAAGTGCTCTTAGTAGTTTCTCTTAGAGATCCTTGAATACATTCATAGCCTTCTTTAAATTTCAAACCATTACTAGTGATGAGCAGAATCTTATAATATTCTCTAGAGACACTAGAGATCTCAAGAAGGAGTTCACGGAGATCATTCTAATACTGCCAGCTACAGTTGTGACCTTAATTCATATTCGGGGTAATAATTAGAGAAAGAGAAAAGCATAAGGATGAGGAGGCCAATAAGCTAATACTAGCTCTCTGCTTGAGAGTCACTTATATACTTATATGAATATTAGTTTTTTAAGTAGTTCTAGTTCTTTTAAGGCTTTTTCAGTTGTGTCAAAGTATTCTAACTTGCCTGTTCTCATTATTCCTATTTTGCTTACATATTTTAACGCTATTTTAAGTCGAGAGCCTGGTTCCACTATTATCATGGTTTTGCCTTCCTCGTTTAGTCTTTTAAGCATTCTATATATTTCCTCAGTCATTAATGGTGATACTCCTTCAGTAGGCTCGTCTAAGAGTATGAGTTTAGTTTCTACTAGTAGGGATCTGAGTATGCCAACTATTTTTCTCTCGCCTCCGCTAAGCTTGTCGGTAGGTCTGTTAAGAAGCCCTTCTATTCTCGGGTATATTTTTTTGATTCTATCTATTTCTATGATCTTTCTTCCAGCAGCTAATTGCATATTCTCTAATGTTGTCAGACCATGGTATAATCCTCCAGTATCTGATATATATAGTATTCCGAGTCTCGCTATCTTATATGTTGGAAGCCTTGTTATGTCTATGTCTTCAAAGACTATTCTCCCCTCTTTCCTTAGCTCTATATTCATAATAGATTTTAGAAGTGAAGTCTTGCCCGCTCCATTACTCCCTACGATGGCTATCATATCTCCACGTTCTACTCTAAAGTTTATAGAGAAGAGCACTTGAATAGCTCCGTAGTATCCATTTAAATTTTCTACTGTGAGCATTACTCGCCACCCAGGTATATTTCTTTCACTAGCTTATTCTCCCTTATATTTTCGGGTTTTCCATCAGCTATTATTCTACCTCTATCCATAACTATTATCCTATTGACTAGAGTGAACACTACGTCCATATCATGTTCTATAACTATCAGGCTTAGCGACTTCTTAAGCTCTGAAAGCACCTTAACCATATTAAGTCTATCTTCAACACCTAGACCTGCTACAGGCTCATCTAGTATGAGCATTCTAGGCTTTAAGAGTAGGGAAATGCCTAGCTCCACGAGTCTCTGCACCCCCAGAGGTACTTCGACCAGACGTTTATCCAGATATCTCTCAATCCTTAAAATCTCAGCTACGCTTTTCACCTCATCTGTAGTACCTGCTTTCAAAGCAGCTAAAGCTAGATTCTCTCTCACTTTCAAAACTGGGAAGAGATTGACGATCTGAAAAGTCCTAACAAGGCCGAGTCTCGAGATCTTGTGAGGCGGGAGGCGGGTTATATCAATGCCATCGAAAAACACTCTACCTTCATCAGGCTCTAACTTCTTAGTTATAATATTGACTAATGTAGTCTTACCAGCACCATTAGGTCCTATTATGGCTACAGTCTCTCCCCTGCTGACAGTGAAGGAGACTTTATCTACGGCTACAAAACTTCCAAATCTCTTTGTTACATCCTCAACTCTTAAAATCTCCATCTCCTGTAAACCCCCAATCTAAACCTTCCAGTCAAGCTTTCGAGGAATCCCAGAAGCCCTCCTCTAAAGAATAATATCATCGCTAAAAGAGCTACTCCGAGTAGGAGCATCCAATAGTCTGCTAATCTAGCTACGACAGTGGTGAGAGAAACAAATATTATAGCTCCAACCAGAGGGCCTAGGAAATAGCTTGAACCTCCTATTAGCGACATTACTAGAGGCTCGGTCCCAAAAATCCAGTAAGCCACATCAGGAGTGACAACACCATAAAACACAGCATAGAGAGCACCTGCCAAGGCAGAGACGACTCCTGAAACCGCTAAGGCCATCATCCTGAGCGTGAAAGTAGAATATCCGAGGAAGGGTAGCCTGTCCTCGTTAGCTCCTAGAGCCCTGAGAAGAAGCCCATATCTAGACCTGTTTAGCATATAGAGACCTAGCATTACAACAACAAAGAATGCTAATGTAAAATAATAGAAGACCGTGGGCGTTGACAAATCTACGAGAACTCCACGCTTGGGGATGCCTACAAGACCGTCACTCCCGCCAGTTAGCCAGCGTAGCTTGACAAGGGCAGACCAGAATATCATGCTCAAAGCTAGTGTTAGAATAGCAAAGTATACTCTCCCGTGCTTCAGAGTTAAAATACCTACAATTATTGATGCTAGTAAAGCTATGGGAATCGAGAAAAACACGCCAACTAAGGGATCCCTATAGACATTCAGCGTAAATAAAGCCACAGAGTAAGCGCCAACTCCAAAGAAAAGCCCGTGACCGAAGGATAGAAGCCCTGCGTAGCCGAAGAGAATGTTATAACCCATGGCAAACATTCCGAAAATCATTATTAAGATAGCCATATACATATAGAAGCTGTGGCCGGTGAATGGAATAATACTTAGGAGACCTATGAGCAGGAGTAGTACAATGATGTTGCCGTCTATTAAAGCCCTTAAACGGAGAGGTATGAGCATACAGTATCACCTCTCACCGAAGAGACCTTGAGGCCTGAATAATAATATGAGGGTTGCTATAATGTATAATATCACTATGTCTAGCTCCGGTACTATTAAGATTAATATGCTCGAGAAAACCCCTACCACCATAGCCACAATGTAAGCGCCAGTAATGCTACCAAGTCCGGCTATTACCACTATTATGAAAGCGGTAACTATTAGATAATCAGCGAGCCCTGGACCAACACTTATGAGGGGTACTGTAAGAGCTCCACCAAGACCTGCGAGTGCTGTCCCGATGAAGAATACTAGAGTATAGAGAAGTCTTGTGTTGATTCCTAAAGCCTCGCTCATCACAGGATCCCGCCATACAGCTCTAATTCTTAAACCTGTTAGAGTATGATTCATGAATATTGTTATGGCTATAAATAGTAGGAACCCTATCACTATTATCAGAGCCATATAATAGTTTATGATGATCCCGCCAACACTCACACCCCTACTAAGGATTTCAGGTATAGAAACATAGATCACACCCTTACCCCATACGAGTTTCTGAGCCTCATTAGCTATGAGGGCTACACCGAATGTAGCTAGAAGCTGGTACACGGTTTCAAGCTTATACACTCTCCTAATAATTGCGATCTCAACGATGGCACCTAAAGCTCCCATTAGTATCATGGTGGTTAAAAGAGATGCTATGAAATTACCTGTGTAAGCGTAAAACGTATACATCAGATAAGATCCTGTAACATAGAAAGCTGCATGAGCAAAATTTATAACCCTAACGACACCGAAGATCAGGACCAGACCTAGAGCCAGTATCCAGTAGAGGGAGCCTTTATAGAGACCTACAAAAGCCTGAACCAAAAAAGGTGTTAAATCCACTAAAGAAAACACCTCCAAACTTACTCGAAGGGTGGAAATCTATAGTAAAGCATAGCTGGCACGGCTCTCAAATCCTCTAAGAGGGGTACTTCAACACCTTTATGAACTATCCTTCCATAAGGCACCTCATAGACTGCCTGATGATCCTCGGGCCTTACCCATCTAACCCCGGCTGGAGTTAATATTACCAAGCCTTCTAAAGCTTTCAATACAACATCTGGATCTAGAGATGCAGAATTCTCCAACGCAGCCTTTATCATGTAAACCGCCGAGTAAGTAGTCTCGGCTGAGTATGCTGGAAGTCTGCCCCATCTAGCTTTAAACCTGTTTACGAATTCCCTATTAATCTCGGTAGGCGGGTAAAGCCATATATACCTAGCGCTAACCCATGTACCCAACTCTGCAGTAGGATAGCCTGCCCCTAAAGAATATGCTACATCCATGGAATACCCGAGGGTTGAAATTACAGCCTTAAACTTTCTATAACCTCCCATAGCAACCAGCTGTCTCTGGAGGGTCACAAGCTCAACAGCCCATATGCTCGTATGTAAGGCTTCGGCATCTGAGGCTAGCAAAGCGCTGATGAATGGGGTGAAGTCTTCAGTTCCGAACTTTGGCCATTGCTCACTTACAAACTCAACGTCAGGTCTGAGAGTCTTAAGAGTCTTAGTAAATAGCTCCCATGAAACCCTCCCAAACTCATAGTCTCCGTTAATCCCAGCCCATCTTCTCACGGGCAAGTCCTTGGCTATGTAGGCTGCCAGGATCCCATCTTGATATACTGGAACGCTGGACCTGAATATGAGCTTCTTACCCTTCTTAAATACCAGCTCTTCTGTAAGCCTGTGGGTAGCAGCATGTGTGACAACTACTATCTTACCCAGCTCGTCGACTATTTCACCAACTTTTAAAGCATTACCGCTAGAGTCTATGCCCACAATGAAATCAACATTCTCAACAGAGACAAGTTCTCTAGCTTGCTTCACTACATCAGCCATCTCGTCTCTGAATACGAGCTCGACTCTGCTACCTAGAATACCACCTCTAGCGTTGATCTCCTCAGCAGCCAGCCTAGCACCTTGTTCTATAAACTCTCCATAAGTAGACCAGAGACCAGACCTTATTCCTATAACTCCAATCTTAATAGTATCCTTTGGTAATTTTCTCTCGACAGCTCCGGGAGCTGTAACTGTTACTGTTCTGGTGATCTCCTGTACTTCAGAAGGTCTGGTAACCCATCCGAGGACTGATCCCACAACCAAGCCGGCAACGCCTGCACCAAGAATTTTAATGAAACTCCTTCTATCTATACTCATATTTGCTACCCTATAACTATTATTATACACCTTAAATATTTAGAAAGATAAAAGAGGGAGAAGTTAAATTATTTTTAAATTATTTATGAAACCTTACGCACACACAGCAAGAAATGCCCTTCGAATAACTAGATCCATATAAATGCTGAGACTCTCCTTAAAGTAAAATGCTCGAGGCGTAAGATGTTTAAGGCTGCTCTTAAACTCTCGAGAACTATGCAAGCCTGAGACATATGCGAGAGGAAGATATAAGGCGACCGCATCAGAGCTAAACCCTAAGGTGCTCGAGCTATATAGATGCTGAAACACTGAAGTATAGTCAGACATAACATGCTTGGACTGCTGAGATGTTTTTAACTCCTTTTAACTTAACTTTTAGTATACTAAAGCTCCTATATATCATATGTAAAAAATTTAAATGTTTTTATTATTAAAATTATTTTTGGTGTTGCATATAATGATCGATTATGTCATTGAGAGAGGTCCTGCATACTCGATTTTAAAGGTTAAGCTCAGCCCTGGGATATCTATAACTGTAGAGCCTGGAGCTTACATGCTACATAAGGGTGATATTGATGTTCAGACGTCTACTATGGGAGCTGCGAGTGCTATAGCTAGGAGGTTATTTGGAGGCGAAAGTTTGTTCCTGAATACTTTCAGAGCTAGGAGTAGTGCTGAGATATGGATTGCTCCTGAGGTTCCTGGAGATATAGTTGGTGTCAGGCTTGATAATGGAGAGCTTATAATACAAGATACTAGCTACCTGGCACATGTTGGAGATATAAAGATCGGTATTGCTTGGAGAGGGTTTAAAGGTGTTATTGCTGAAGGCGAGCTAGTATGGCTTAAAGCCTCAGGTAGCGGACTGGTGTTTATTAATGCTTACGGAGCAATAGAAGAGCTTAAACTTGATAGAGGAGAGAAGATCACAGTAGATAATGGACACTTCGTAGCACTAGATGGCACTATAAAGTGGGGAGTAAGGAAGCTCGGAGGCTGGAAGACGTTCTTCCTTGGAGGTGAAGGAGTAGTAGTAGACGTTGAAGGTCCAGGCAGAGTATGGGTACAAACCAGAACACTACCAGCACTAGCATATATACTATACAAGTATATGAGAAATTATATGAGGAGATGATGAGAAGAACCTCCAAGTGAAGAATGACTAGAACAACCCTAAGCGTAGATGCTGAAGCTGTATGTGCTCTGTGATAGAAGTATATAGACCTATATAAGAACTCGTAGAACTAGAACAATAACCTCATAAACCTCCTCACGAACCTTATCTCGACACATCAATCTAAAAGTCTTGAACTCTAGAGCGGGCGGGGGGTTAGAGATAGTATTAGGAGTGATGATATTCTCACAAATTCATAGGAGAAGCCTAGAACATCTCCATTAATAAATCCAAGTCTTCTCTCAGCATCCATAGCTATTATGAAGCCTGCTATGAGAGGTAGGATGAGTATCATGATAAGAGATGTTCTCAAGCCTTGTAAAAAGATTAGCGAGATCGATAGAAATACATATATGATGATATTCAGAATAGCATTTCTAAAGATCTTAGAATAGAAGGTGAAGTATCTTGCCATACCATTGTAAGGTTCTTCTCTCCCGAAGTAGCATGCTATGAACATAGCTTCCGAGGCTGCAACATATGATAGCATGATATATATAGCGGTTTGAACAATCTCTATAGAGCTGACCATGATCTGAAGACTTGAGTAGTTTATCATCAGACCGATAATTAGAGATAATACAGAGAAAGTCCCTCTCCTAGGATCCTTAATTATTTTAAGAGCTTCCTCACCTCTTCTCAGAGATCCTATGACATCTGAGTAGTCTGCAAACCCATCCAGATGAATCCCACCGGTTACTAGGACGTGTAAAGCGATCAGCATTATAGAGATTAGAAGAGGATTTAGACCGGCTGATACCATCAGGATCAAAGCAGATGAAGCTATGAAACCTTCTAGAACTCCTATAAATGGAACCATGAAGAATACCCTGGCTGCTTCTTCGAGATCTGAGTAAGAATTCTTGATAGGAATTCTAGTTAGCAGAGATATCAGAGATAGAAAACCTCTTAGAATACTCATTCTCGAAGCACCTCTTCATAGGCTGATATGAGAATATTATTCTCATCTCTAAGTCTCACAGAGATCCTGGCATGATAAGGTGTTAGATATGGGTAGACTGAGGCATCTCTTATCACTATTCTTCTTCTCATAAGAAGATCAGAGATCTCTTTAGTAGTTCTACCATGCTTCACCAATATATATGGTGTAGAAGATCTATAGATCTTAACTCCTAATCTTCTTAAACTCTCACTCACATACTCTACCTCTCTCACGATAGTATCTCTAGACAGTTCTACAAAGGATCTAATATCTCTAGAATACTCTCTTAAAAACCTTGCGAAAACATTCTCAGCAATAGAATTAACATTCCAAGGAGATCTGATATCATCAAAAAGCTCTGCAAGAGATCTATTCGATGTGTAGAGAAAGCCTATTCTCAAACCTGGAACTGAGAATATCTTTGTAAGACTTCTCACGATAACAAGATTCTCATATCTCTCAGCTAGCTTAAATCCTCTACCCTCCTCACACTCGCTACATAGATCCTGGAATGCTTCATCGAGTAGTATCACAGAATCTCTGAGATTCTCTAGAACCTCCTCAAGAACCTTATTATCTAGAATAGCTCCTGTAGGGTTATTAGGATCAGAGATTAGAACAAGAGATCTCGTATTTCTAATCTTCTTCAAATTCTCAAGAGCTTCATATGAGATCACATATCTATCCCCTGATTCTATGTATGGCACTGATATCATGGGAATATTAAGAGCTCTAGCGAGACATCTGTAATCTCCGAAGGTAGGCTCGAAAACAATTAGATATTCAGGTCTTAGAGATAGAACTGCTATGTAGAAAGCTTCAGCAGCTCCGTTAAGAGGTATTATACCCTCGTAATCTAATCTATAGAATTCTGCAATAGATTCTCTAAGAATTCTATACTCATAATCAGGATATCTGCTGTAGATCTCTCTACTAATAGATTCTGATAAAAGCTTCTTCAGAGGATCCGGAGCTCCCAGAGGATTTAAAGGTGTTGAGAAATCTATGAAACCCTCAGGAGCTCTCCCACCGTGATGTCTACATCTATCTGCAGACATTCTCAGCCCTCCTTAGATCCTCTAGAGTATCTATATCAATGATCTCATCATGATTCAGAGGTATATTAATCCACAAGCCTCTCTCATCATAGAATATCGAGAGCCCTACAGGTTCTAGAAGATTCTTTTCAACTCTAACAGCTGTGAAGATCTCAGCTTCATTACCTCTCTCGAAAACACTGTCGAGAAATCTTCTGAGAACATCAATACTTCTCACAACAACATCTGCTGATACTATGAGAAGAGGTTTGGGAAGAGATCTCAGAGCCAGAATTAGATCCTCAACATAATCTCTGCCTAGAAGCTCTATACAGCTCACATAATCCTCCGAACAGGTCTTCTTAAGAGCTTCTCTAGAACGTTCGGAGAGAAGAATTATAACATGACTGCATAAGATCTCAAGCTGGTTTAAAAGTCTTAGAATCACAGGTCTTCCACAGACCTCTCTCATAAATTTAAGAGGATCTCCAAATCTACTTCCCACACCACCTGCCATAACCGCGCACGGGATCACCTTATCACTCATGATCTCTCTTCAACCTCTCTCAAAACTTCTAGAAGCATGTATGCTAGTAGTGCTGAGACTATGTCATCTTCAAACATCTCTAGTTCTCCATGTTCTAAGACTCCTGATTCTTTAAGTCTCTCGATCCAGTACATCGTGAACATACCGTTAGTACCTGCCAGATATTGTGCTAAGGCTATCCCCAGGATCTCATCAGCTACAATCTTCTTACTATCTCTCTTGAAATCCTCTTCCGAGAGACCTGGTATAGCTCCCGAGATGCCATGAAGATCTAGTTCTCTTGCTGCAATTATAAAAGCCCATACATTAGGATCTCTCAAAACCCTGATCAGGCTTCTTACAGCTTTGTCGCAGGCTTTCGATATATCCAGACCTTCTACGGGGTTTAGAGAATATATCTTCTTGAAGATCTCTTTTAAATCTTCTAGATCTAATCCTATTAGATCTCTGAGAATCTCATCATAGCTTCTCCTCATAGCATGCTCTAGTATTAGCCTGTAAACCTCTCTAGCAATAGCATTTCCAATAGTCGTCGACATTCCTGCAAAGAGTATTCCCCCAGGATCATCTGCCGGCTTTAAGATTGATATAGAATCCGTGACAGTTCCAGGAGATCTTGAGCTGCATCTCAGAATTATATCTGATGAAGCTAGTGTCTTAGCCTCAGCAATGGTTTTAAGAAGATCTATAGAAGCATTATCTGTAAGAGGCAGATCTACAACAGCCACTATATTAATAGTTCCAATCCTAAGAGGCTCGTAAGTCTTAGAATTCAAACATGTAGAAGGTTTCAAACCAATACTCATATAAAGATCTGTTTTAGCCTCCTCAACCCTAGAAGTTTTAAAACTCTTCTCAAGAGAAGCTGATGTGAGAAGTATGAGAGCTCTCTCAACCCCTAGATCTCTTAGAACTCTGATATAATACTCTCGAAGGTCGCAGCATACAGATCTTTCATCAATCTCTCTAAAGATAACATGCTCCACAGTCTCTCCATAGCTAAGCTTATCAATAGATGGTAGAGGTAGTGTTGAGAATACTCTCATAGGCTTTCTAAGTCTTATTACAATAGTATCTCTACCTAAGATCTCCACCTTATCTCTCAAGTCTCACAATCCTCTCATACTCACTGTACAAGGCTTTTAACAGAGTTTCATATCTTATCTTCTTCAGAAGCATACACGCGATCAGACTTCCTCCAGCTCCAACTCCTTCTTTCACAAAACCTCTCTCATAAGCTCTCAATCCAGGGTATGGAGAGTCTGAGAAATCTATGGAGGCGTAGGCTATAGGAACTTCTGGATATATATCTCTTACAAGACCGATGATATCAGAGCTTTCATCTTTAATAATCCATCTGGTAGTTCCCACAGCTACTCTACCTCTGAGATCAGCTTCTAGTCTTCTTAGAATAGCTAGTACCGCCGCCATCTGAGTACCTCCTGAGAGAAGTATTCTAGAATCTCTCTCTAGAGCTCCTAGTGTGAAGCCTGCCATAGATATGTGAAGAGGATCTCCGAAGATGGATACGGCTTTGAAAACATCTGAAACAGGTATTTTCTCAGAAGATCTTCTCACAGCTTTCTCAAAGATCTCTTTCTTAAGATCATGAGGATTCGAAGGTGAAGCACTACTCACTCTACCAACACCTCTAAAACCTAGAGACTCTATGATAGCCATAGCTGTTGTAGTTCCTCCGGGCATTGACTCTCCTAGGATTATGAGAGCTTCCCTGGATCCAAGAGATCTTCCTAGAACTCTTGATTCCTCGAAAAGTTCTAAAACTTTTTCAAGAGGTAGAGCATTCTCAATATCTATCCTACCACCCACACTTCTACCTCTAAGATCTATGTGAGGTATCATAGGCTCTACAAAGCTACCGCTATCAACAACTATATAGGGGATTCCAGAGATCGATAGAGCTACTCTAGTTAGAAGTGCAGGAGTTGGAATACCCTCCGGAGTGGTAGGTATCACAGGCATGGTCTTAGGAGCTCCGAGCATGAGATACTCAACATCTAGAGCGGGTGTGTAGAGAGTCTGCTCAGGGCTGGCTCCAGCAAGACTGATACCAGGTATTGTGGAGACTCTGGTAGAAGCGATGAAATAGACAGCCATATAACTCTTCACATCACTGTGAAAATCTCTCCAAGAATCCTCATTCCACGCAACTCTAACGCGAGACCTGCTACTCAAAATCTACGCACCTCATATATGTACTAACCATCCATATATATTGCTTCCCAGACTTGAATAGACTTTCATATTCAAATGATCTCTCATATTCATGCTTAGAAGATCTGTTGAGATCTCGCATGCTTAAGATTCATTTAACCTGCTCCATGATCCTACTCTAGTATTATGTTTTGAGGAGGTTGCGGGTGGATTTAATTATCTTGAAATCTACATATGATGCGGGTTCTCTAGAATGTTCGTAGGAATTGTTGAAGGTTTCTATGGTTCTCAGTGGGATTTCCTCGATAGGATTTCTATGATCTCTTTCATGGGTAGAATAGGCTTGAATCTTTATATGTACGCTCCTAAAGATGATCCTTATCATAGAATTATGTGGAGAAGTCCCTACCCTATGCATATTCTCGATCAGTTTGGAAGACTTGTTGATCTCTGTCAGAGACATGGAGTGAGCTTCGGCTTCGCCATATCTCCGGGACTTGATATAGAGTACTCTTCTCAAGAAGATCTGAGGATCTTGATTAGAAAACTAGATCTCATAATGAATCTAGGTGTGAGAATCATAGGTCTGTTCCTAGACGACATACCACCAGAACTTAGAGGAAGAGGTTTCAAAACTCTTGCAGAAGCTCAAGCAAATCTTACTAACAAGATCTATAGAGAGCTCTCTCCAGAGAAACTGATCTTCGTACCAACCTTCTACTGGGGTTATGAAGAGAAGTATCTGAGAGAGTTGGGAGAGCTTCTCGAGAGAGATATAGATCTTGTGTGGACTGGAAGATATGTTGCATCTCCAGAGATATCTTTAGAGGATGTGGAGAAGTTTAGAGAGATTACTGGAAGATACCCTGCTATATGGGATAACTATCCTGTTAATGATTTCTTCACGGTAAGAGGTGTTGTGAGACTTCACATGGGATTTTTCAAGGGGAGAAATCCAGAGATCCTGAGAAGAGTTTCCGTATTCATGGCTAACCCGATGAACCAGGCTGAAGCTTCTAAAATACCTATCTATACTCTGAGCAGACTTGCTAAGGGATACACTCCTCAAGATAAGGATCTCTATAAGGCGGCTGAGTACATTGTTAATGAAGAGGTTCTCGAACCATTCAAACTCTTTATAAAGCTTAATCTTTCAAGCATACTAGATCTAGATGCAGATCTTGAGCCAGGTCCGGAGCATGCGAGAGCTATATTAGATGCTGTAGATTCTCTTAGAAAGAAACTTAATAATAAGAAGTTATTAGAGGAGATAAGACCTGTTCTAGAGCTTCTAGATCTTATTGCCAGAAGACTTGGTGAGAATTCTATTATAGAGAGAATTAGTGGAAGGATTCAGTCTGCTGGATTATACTACCCTCCTATATCTGATGAATCTATGAAGAGAGTTTTTGGAGTTATCGCTAGGAGAAAGCCTAAATGGGTTAAGAAGATAGATCTAGAGGGTTTCTAGATTGATTCTTGGAGTAGACTTATTTCTAGGAGAAGGTTTGTGGAGATCCTATTCTAATAAGAGAATCGCGATCCTAACCAATGCCAGTGGTGTGACTTCTAATCTGACCTACACCGTAGAAGAACTCCTAGCAAGAGGATTGAAATTAGAAGGAGTTCTAGCTCCTGAGCATGGGTTCTGGACTTTTGAGGGAGCTGGAGAGGTTTTTAAGAGTTATTATGATGATTATCTAGGTGTTCCTGTTCTAAGATTCTACGGATCTGATTATGATGAGGTCAGAAGATCTCTTGAGAATGTAGATGTTGTAATAGTAGATATTCAAGATCTAGGGCTTAGATTCTATACATATATATCGGCGGTAATAGATCTCATAGACATATTCTCGGATGTAGGAGGATCTGAGATCTTGATTCTAGATCGTCCGAATCCTCTGGGAGGAATTGTATTAGAAGGACCTATAGCCAGAGATAGCCTCCGCTCCTACATCTCTAGATACTCGATACCTGTTAGATATGGAGCTACTATAGGAGAGCTCTCGAGATTATACGCGTATGAGAAGAGTAGAGATATAGATATCAAGGTGATCCCTGTAAGAGGGTGGAGAAGATCAGATGATATACTAGATATAGAATCACATTGGATCCCTCCATCACCAGCCATACCAACGCCGGATACAGTATTCGCATACGCTTCCACAGTATATCTAGAGCCTACCAATATTAGTGAGGGGAGAGGTAGCTACACTCCATTCAAGATCTTCGGAGCACCTTTTATAGATCCGAGAAAACTCGCTGAAGAGCTTAATAAGAGAATAGATCCTGATATAGTGAGATTTAGACCACTCTTCTTCAAACCTCAGACAGGTAAACATGCTGAGAAGATCTGTGGAGGTGTTTTCATGCATATAATACGTAGGAATAGGAAGAGATATAAAGCATTCAATGTAGGACTAATCATTCTGAGAACACTATACGAACTCTATGAATCTCAGATCATACTTAGGAAGATAGGGGATCTATATGGGATAGATTTTCTCATAGGAGATATAAGAGCTAGAGAAGTTATATTCGGAAGAAAATCTCTTGAGGAATACCTAGAAGAGATCGAGACAGAGATTAAAGCTTACGAAGAGAGACTTAAACCTTTCATCATGTATAAATAAGATTCACAGCTCTATAGCATTTACAAGCTTACAAGCCCTCGCTCTCTAGAGCTACGAGAGAATATGCTTTATAAGGATAGAGATCTCTTACAATACTCGCATTCACTTTAGAATTTTACTATGCTTCTAAAGTTATTGATAGCTATTAATGGAAAGAAAAGAACAAAGAATATAAATAATATAAGGTATTCTAGAGTGAGAGAGGTGTGGTGCTTGAATTCCTCTATAGTTTTCCCAAGCCGTGAGTGGGCTGAAGAATACTGCAGAGTTTTAAACGAATCTTCTGAGTATAGAGATCTTGGCAGAGGATGGGTGTGGCCTATACTCTTCATAGTCACCGAGCTCCCCCCAGATCTGAGGAGTCAATATCCTTCTGGGAATCCTGGTTTCATCGCTGATCTGTATAATGGGGAGTGTAGAGGTGTTAAATTCTATGATGATGCGAGCAGTATAGATGCTCCATTCATATTATCAGCTAGATATAGAGATTGGCTCGATATATTATCAGGTAGAGAAACTCCTGTATCTGCTATGCTTAAGAGAAAACTTATTCTTAGGAAAGGTGATATGGCTGCTGTTCTGAGATATGCCTACCGCAACTGTTTCGGGTTTTATATAGGTTTGTATTGGGTGATGTTATTCTTCTGCTATGATCAGCACATAGACTTCTTTTCCGTGTAGATGCTTGATCTTTTCCTTATCTCTTCCCAATGGATAGAGAACATAGTCTCCTCTCCTATACTTTATAACACTACATCTAACTATCTCGACTCTAGCCATGTATATCCACCTATAAAGATATGGAGAGAAAATAATATAAGCTCTACTCTATAGTTCTATATAGGGTGAACTACTCGATGAGGGAGGGAGAGCTTGTTGAAACACTTAAGATGAGGGCTCTCCCCGAGGGTAGTGATGACCACGGTGCATTAGTTGAGTTTCTGAAGCTCTATCGTGATGCTCTTCAACTAGTAGTAAACAGGTTGTGGAGTTTAGATGAAGTACCTTCAATCAAAACTCTACACGGAATGTTCTACTCAAAACTTAGGGAACTTGGTTTTAGAGCGCACCACGTAAAGCAGATCTACGTCTACGCTAAAGCGGTAGTTAAAGCTACAAAACAGAACGGTGGGAAGAAACCAGTTCTAAGAAAACTATCGGCTAGAATAGATAAATACGACTACAAGCTAGACCTAGAGAACAGAATGCTTGTTCTAAAGATACATAGCGGTAGAGAGGTTAAGCTAAGACTACTAACATCTATTGACAGGATAGAGAAGTTCAGAGCTTGGAGCAACTATGAAATAGCTGTGAAGGTAGTTGGAGACAAGGTCTACGTAGCGGTATACTTCAGGAGAACGGTTGAACCGAGGAGAACCAGAACCGTTATGACAGTAGACGTGAACTTCGACAACATTACACTAGCTGTATTCACACCTAGTGGAAGAATAATCAGACTCAAACGTCTTGAAACACCCCTCAGGAAGATATTAACACATAGGATATGGATTGAAAGAATTCAAGGAAGATACGCTAAATCCTGGAGATTCATCGGGGGAGTAAGAGAAGCTATCAGGAAGCACGGTGAGAGAATAAGGAACATAGCCTGGGACTACGCTCACAGAGTTGGAGACTCCATAGCTGAACTAGCCAGTAGATATAGCTCTATCATAGTCTTAGAGAACTTGAATAAACTCAGGAGTAACGTGAATAGAGGTAGCAATTTCAACAAGAAGCTATCCCTGTGGTTCTACAGAAAGATACAGTTCACTATAAGCTATGAGGCTTTAGAAAGAGGACTGGAAACTAGATACGTCAACCCAGCAAAGACATCATCAACATGTCCGAGATGCGGGAGCAGGTTAAAGGACAGCGGTGGTAGAGTGTTAAAGTGCACTAGATGCGGATTCACAGGAGATAGAGATGTGATTGCATGCATAAACCTGTTCTAC
>JAVZPJ010000010.1 GCA_038881635.1 Sulfolobales archaeon
CACCTTCAGACAGATAGACCCTCTATTCGCTATAGACATCTCAGATCCTAGAAACCCACGTGTTCTAGGATTCCTCAAGATACCTGGCTTCAGCGAGTATCTCCACCCCTTATCTGAGGGCATGCTGCTGGGTGTAGGTCTTGAGAATTCTAGTCTTAAGATATCACTCTTCAACGTGACAGATCCTTCTAGCATGAATGAGATTTCAAAGATCATAATCCGCTCAGCAAAATCTATCGCGCTCGAGGATCATCATGCTGTCACAGTTTACCCAGAGAGAATGCTTATCATGATCCCTGTCTCGAGTTATGATACTTTCTATAGGTCTCTCGGAGCTCTTGTGATAAGCTATAGAGATCATGTGCTGAAAGTCGATGCGATACTTTCTCACGAGAATTGCTTGAGAGCGATCTATGTAGGAGAAGAGATCTTCACAATATCTCAGGATCTTGTGAAGATATTCGATATAAATAGCTATAGAGAGACAGGTGTAATAGTTCTCGAGAGATGAACTCTTAATCCGGTCTCAGGATTTTTTAGAGCAAAGGGGTTTAAACCCGTATAACCACCTAGATCCTCTCATGATTCGGTGTTATCTGCTAGAGATTTTGAGAGAATAGATCTATAATTCTCATAGCCTCTTCAAGTGTTTTAACACATCTTCTAGCATTGAGAATATTATAGCTTTCAAGACTTGAATCCACTACATAGACCACGCCCTCAGGCATTAGAGATGTTATCTTAAGAAATAATCTCATAAGATCTATGTAGTCGCCGACTTCTGAGGCATCACCTCCTCTAGGAAGAATTGTTCTAGTTGAGAAGCATATCCCCTCAGAACCTGACTCGAGATCTATTGTCATGCCTCCGGCGAGGATAATCCTCATATTATCTCCATGAGCTTCATATCTGAAACCTCTTAGTCTAATATGATCACTGAGTTTCTGAAGCCAGGAGCTTTCACCACCTTCGTGAACATCTATGAATTCTTCTCCCTCCATTTTAGAGCATCCGATGATTGATAGTAGAGGTCTGAATATATATGATTTTACCTAGAGAGATCTTGGAAGATCTAAAGAGTTTTATAGAATTAGAGGAGTATATCTTCAATGAGAGTATGAAATCTAGGATCTATGTTGGAACCTCGGGATGGCTTTATAGTTGGAATATAGGTGGGTCTCTAGATTGGTATGCTAGAGAATCTGGTTTAAATGCTGTAGAGCTTAACGCTTCTTTCTACAGATATCCTACCCCTAATCAGATCTCTTCGTGGAAGGCTAGAGGTAGAGGTATCAGGTGGTCTGTTAAGATTCATAGGATTATATCACATGTGTACAGGCTTTCTCAGAGATCTTATGAGAGCTGGAGGAGGTTCTCAGATCTTTTTAATCCTATGAGAGATCTTATCGATTTCTATCTTCTCCAACTACCCCCATCATATATTCTGAAAGATGAGAATATAGAGAGGCTGAGAAGTTTTATCAAGAACTCAGGTGCTGATTCTCAGATCGCTGTGGAATTCAGGCATAGATCCTGGTTCGAGAGAGATCCAGATGAACTATGCGGAGAAATGAGAGGAGCTGTGATAGTCTCCGTAGATTCTCCACAGGCATCATGGTTTGCATGCTGTAGAGGGTATCTATATCTAAGACTTCATGGTAGGAGTAGCTGGTATCTCTATGAATATTCTTCGGATGAGCTCAGCGAGATAGCGAGAAGAATAAGAGATCTGAATCCTGAGAATATCTATATATTCTTTAACAATGATCACTGGATGCTTGAGAATGCTAGAACAATGAAGAGAATTCTAGAGAGAATTTTCTAGCCTACCACCATCTCTGTATGATCACCTTTCTATCCGTGAAGAAATCTATAGCATCAACCTGTCCGTGAAGTACTCCGAAGAAGCTTTTCTTTCTAGCTGGAAATGGGAAGAATTGATCTGGTTGTGCTACTGCTACGTTAATCCCTATATTTCCCGCGTTAATTCTTCTAGCAAACTCTCTAGCGTACTTACCACTTGAGGTGAATATAACTCCTGTATTTCCATACCTTCTAGAATTAGCTATCTCGATAGCCTCCTCAAAATTCTCAGCTCTTACAACAGGCATTATAGGACCGAAGATCTCTTCATGAGCAAGTTCTGAATCTGGTGTTGTCTCGATAACGCTAGGTCCTAGATAGAATCCATTCTCATAATCCTTAGAAGGCTTGAAATCTCTTCCATCAATAAGGATTCTAAAACCTTTAGACTCAGCTCTTTCAATAAAACCTACAACCCTCTCCCTAGCTTTATGAGATATGAGAGGACCCATTTCAGTTTCTTCTTTCATCTGATAATCAACTCTAATTCTCCTAACTCTCTCCAAGATCTTTGGTATGAATCTCTCGTAGGCATCTCCAACAGCTATTAGAAGACCTGGTGCAAGACATCTCTGACCAGCCATGTCGAAGAAGCCTCCTACTATGTTCTCTATAGACTGTTCTCCAACAGCATCTGGCATTAGAACTACAGGATTCTTAGCACTGGTCTGGCATAGAGCTCTCTTCCCGTGAGCTGCTGCTTCCGAGTATATCTTCTCACCTACAGCTGTTGATCCTACGAATGCTACTCCTACAACGTCTTTATGCTGTATAATGGCTCTGGCTGTGGAGCCGTCTCCACTAACTATGTTTACAACACCTTCGGGATAGCCTGCTTCTCTGAATAATCTTGCGAAAATTATTAGAGGAGTAGGATCCAGCTCACTTGGTTTCACAACAACTGTGTTTCCGAGAGTCACAGCCCATGGAATGAACCACATAGGAATCATTATTGGGAAGTTGAATGGTGTTATTATTCCGAAGACTCCTAGAGGTTCTCTTACAACCTCCATATCTATCTCAGGTTCTGTTCTCGCTATATTCATGATCTTTCTGTTCATGGCGAAGAGATGTGGTGATGCTAGTGCTGAGTCTATTGCTTGAACAGCTCTGAAGATCTCGCCTCTAGCTTCTCTCAAGGTCTTGCCAACACTCTGAGAGAGGAGTCTAGCTAGAAATTCTCTTCTCTCTTCAACAACTATCTTAAGTCTTATGAGATACTGAAGTCTGTCGTATATAGGTGTTCTACTCCATTTTTCAAAAGCTCTCTGAGCTGATTCTACTGCTCTTTCAACATCTCTACTGCTTGAGATAGGTATTCTAGCTATAACTCTTCCAACACCTGGATCGTATGAATCCAGATATTTATCTGTGTCTGCCTCTACATACTTATTATCGATATAATTAGGAATCTCGCCATACATCTCGAGAATTCTATCTAGAGAGTCAAAAGATATCAGGGTTTCCACCTCAGATCACATGTGTTCAGACGGATATTAAAACTTCCCGGGTAAAATGATATATTGTTTAGAAGATCTGGGAAGCGATTTATATTCTGTATAAAAGAACTTCAACGAGGGATATCCCATAGATCTTTCTAGAGATAAGATTATTGAGGAAGCTCACAAGTATCTGATACTGAATATAGTTGATGAAGTCGCTCCAGTAGTTGTTTCTGAGGCTAGAGGTTGTATCATTAGAGATGTTAGCGGGAGAGAGTATATAGATGCATTCTCAGGAATCTCAGTCATGAACGTGGGATATGGTAGAGAAGAGATAATTCAGGCTGTATATGATCAGATTAGAAGATACTCTCATATAGCATCATACTACTACTATGATCCAGTATTGGTAGAGCTGGCGAAAAAACTCTCAGAGATCATGCCTTCACAAAGACTTAGAAAAACCTTCTTCGGAAATAGCGGTGCTGAAGCTAATGAGTGTGCTCTGAAGCTTGCTAGAAAGTATACTAGAAGACATGAGATAATAGCATTAGCACCATCATTTCATGGAAGAACTCTGGGAACTCTAAGTGTCACGGGGCAGGGAGGTAGGAAGAAGGGTTTCGGACCTCTGATACCGGGGGTGATATTCGTTCCAGCTCCCTACTGCTATAGAGCTCCTTTCAAGTATTCAGATGAGGAAGAATGTGGATTGATATATGCTGAGATTGCTAGAAGTATTATTAGAGAAGCTTCTACATCTCAGATCTCTGCATTCATAGTAGAACCAGTCTTAGGAGAGCCGGGTATAATACCTCTGCCTCGGAATTATCTGAAGATATTTAAAGAAGAGATCTTAGATAGATATGGTGGAGTTCTGATCGTAGATGAGGTTCAAACAGGTTTTGGGAGAACTGGGAAGATGTTTGGTGTGGAGTATTATAATGTTGAACCTGATATAGTTACCACTGCTAAAGCTCTTGGAGGAGGTCTTCCTATAGGTGCTTGCACAACTAGAGATGAGATTGCCTCATCCTTCGAACCAGGAGATCATTTCTCAACATTCGGAGGAAATCCTGTTTCTGCAGCTGCAGCTTTGAAGAATATTGAGATTATCCTCAGAGAAGAACTTCACAAGAAATCTCTTGAGAAGGGTGGTTATCTTATGAAGAGATTGAATGAGATCAGAGAGAAACACAGGATCATAGGAGATATCAGAGGTGTCGGTCTTATGATAGGAATCGAACTTGTTAGAGATGAGAGAAAGACACCGGCTGCTGAGGAGAGTAGAAGGATTAAGAAGCTAATGCTCGAAGAAGGAGTTTTAGTAGGAGTTGGAGGAGTCTATGGTAATGTAGTAAGGATACAACCTCCTCTCATAATCTCATACGATGAACTGGATCTAATAGTGGAAGCTCTTGATAGAAGTCTTAGCAGGCTGAGTCTATAGAGCTTCTCATATTGAGAGCACAGGATCTTCCTTATATGTTTTTACAACGACAAGAGTTGATGTTCTCTCTATATATGGAGATCTGATCATCTCAGTCAGTATCTTCATAAAATCCTCTCTAGAAGGACTTTTTGCTGTGACTACGAAATCAATATCTCCTAGAACGAAGTATACTCCCTGAACATATGGTAGTGAGGAGAGCATGTAGCCTATCTGATCATGATAATCTCTTCCATATCTTCCTCTCACGAGTGTTATTGTCACATATTCGAAGCCTAATAGCTCGTGATTTAGAAGAGCTCTATATCCTCTTATAATTCCAGAGCTTTCAAGCTTCTTAAGTCTGTAGTGTGCTGTGGCTTTTGGGAGATCTAGTTTTTTCGAGATTTCTCTGAGAGAGGCTCTAGGATTCTCCTGTAGTATTCTAAGTAGTTTTAGATCTATCTCGTCTAAGAATTTAGATCCTCTTCTCATGAACATCCCATGAGAGATTATCCTAGAAATACTTATATGCTGGTAGAATAGAGTTAGAGCTGAAGCTCTCCAGCATAGTATTATTACTCTCAGATCACTCCCTTAGATTTTCCTACTTCTACGCACACTCTCAGATCTGAGAATACTGAAGGGTACAGCCATAATCATTACAAGAGCTTGTATTAGGAAGGAGTGTTTTATAGCTAGAGAAAGCTCTCTTATCTCATAACCTATATTAGAATTCGATGCTACATAGCCTAGTGTTATGAGTTGAGATGCTTCTCTATAGGGTATCAGAGTTGTTATAGCTAGAACAGCTATGTTCAGACTTATCATGAATCCTATGTTGAAGGAGAGAGTTCTTATAGATGATGCCACACCTCTTCTCTCAGGAGGTACACAACTCATTATAGATGCTGTGTTTGGAGATACGAAGAGTCCTGTTCCTACGCCGAATAATATCTCTCCAATAATCAGATCTCTGAGAGAATTCATGAATGAGAGTATTAGAAGAGCTGCAGAGCTTGTTATCAGTCCTGCTACTGTGACCTTCACGAAACCTATTCTATCTGAGAGAAATCCTCCTACTACTCCGAATACTAGAAATGCCAGTTCATATGGTGTTATGAGAAGTCCTGTTATAGAGGGGTCGTAGCCCATCACACTCTGAAGATATACTGCTAGGAGTGTGAGACTTGCTCCGAAGCCTATTGAGTAGAGTAGTTGTGCTATGATTCCTCCTGTGAATTGTTTTATTCTGAAAATCCTTAGATCTAGTGCTGGAGAAAATGTTCTAAGCTCGATCACTACGAACATTATGAGGAGAGCTACAGAGATTGTTATGAGGATAGAAGGATACTCTCCATAGCCATATCCAAGTAGTGTTAAGCCTACTAGGAGTATAGTGATTGAAGTTGTGAAAGTTAGAAACCCAGTCCAGTCGATTCTCTCTCTTTCAATAGGTTTGTAAACATCTTCTAATCTTAGATAGCTCCAGATCAGAGCTACAAGGCCTATGGGAACCTGAATTAGAAAGATCCATCTCCAGCCCATGTAATCTATTATAAAACCACTGAGGGTAAGTCCTGCTAAAGCTCCCAATCTCCATGTGACCTGATTAATCCCAAGCCATCTTCCAAGTATCCCTGGTGGTATGTTATCTGTTAGGATAGTCACCGAGAGATTCATTAGAAAAGCTCCTCCAATTCCTTGAAGTATTCTTGATAGTATGAGTGCTAGTGGTGTAGGTGACAGTCCTGAGAGAAGAGATCCTATTGTGAATACTAGTATTCCGAGATTGAATAATCTAACTCTTCCAAATAGATCTGCTAGTCTTCCAACAACCAACTGGATGAAGGTGGATCCAAGCATGTAGCCCTGTATAATCCACACCATCTCCCAGATGTTAGCGTTAATATCATAAGATATAGTAGGCATTCCAACTACTGCAAGTCTCGCCGCGAATCCCGTAAGAAAATTCACAAGTGTTGTGACAGATATAACAAGAAGAATCCTACCTCTATCATAGGATAGCATCTGTTCTTCATCTTTTTTCAACGTGCTAAACCAATAGAGGTGACAAGCCATACACTCTTAAAAGCTTTTCACGATCTCTTCTTCTCCAGGTATATTCTTTTAGAGAAAAAGAATCTTCCTCCACAGAATATTATATTGATGAGAGAATGAGAAGCTTCTAAACCTCCACCAGAAAGACTGCAGGCTAGGATGAGAGACTGATAAAAATCGGGTAGTAGACACAAACACCAGCACTTCCGGGTAGGGTGCAGAGCTCGAGTTTCAGTGTAAGTGTTGCAGTCTGACCTGTTGTTGTAAAGTATCCGCTGACAGATATACTGTTGCCCGATCCCAGGTTCAGCTGTATCACGTTCGTAGAGCTCGTGATAAGCGAGCCATTTCTTATAGTAATATTCGTGGAGCTTCCAACACCCTCAAGCCATATGTCTAGGTTTAGAGTGGTTGGAGCTTGCAAGGATTCTATTATCAGCCTGGCGTAGAGTGTTTGGGATGTGTTTATACTTAGAACTCTCGATGTAGTTGTAAGCTGAGAAGCTCCGGAGATTTTCAGTGCTAGACTGGCACTGGTCTTGTTAGCTCCAAGGCTCACAGTGATCGGAGCTGTAGAGAGATTATACGTGTCTCCACCTAGAATAGCATCAGTGGCTGGCACTGTGAGAATACCACAGAGATATGAATCAGGGTATCTGACTACTATCCTCCCATCAAAGCCCGTGCCCACAACAATATCATTCACCACACCAAGAGTGAAAGATGATGCTGGAGCTTTTGTCGTGTTAACGAGGCTCCCTAGATTATCCCACACCTCAACACTCATACCTGTGTAGAAGCTTGTGAAGTATACCGTTCTAGGATCTACAGTGGATATTATGAATTCATCAAAGTATGCTGCTACATTGTCAACCTCAACTCCGATATATGCCGGGGTGAACACGTTGGCACTGGTTATAGTTGCTGAAACACTGGTAACATAGCTTCCGCTTGCACTATAGAGATATGCTGTTATAGTAATAGTGGTTCCCGCTACCGAGTAGTTCACTACAATAGTGTACCAGCTAGTCTGACTGTAGCCGGGTATGGAGACGCTAGCATGAATACGCCATCCACTGACTACCACATTATAGCTCCATATCTGTAGGTATCCAGTTGTGTATATTTCTACCGTGTACATTCTATTTATCCCTGAGTTCATCATTGAAATACCGTACCAGCCTGATCCCGAAACCCATCTTGTCTTCACCGCCACCCAATTATTACCTGATACAGGAGTGTTGTAGTAATAGTGAGAAGCGACTCCGAGACCTCCATCGTTATCTGTTCCCTGTAACACATTTCCTTTAGCTCCTGCTACACCGCTAACACTACTCCAAGTTCCTCCGCTACTAGCCCACCCGGTTAGTGGGTAGGTTTCGAAGTCTGTGTATGTGAGTGCTCCTCTGCTTACTCTATTCAATGCTGTGCAGGTGTAGTTATATGGTGGGGTTTCTAGAGTTGCTGTAGGTGGGCTGGGTGCTATGGTTAGGGTGGCTGGGTTGTATACGAATACTGATGCTAGTACTGGGAGTACTAGTATTATGAGTGTTGCGAGAGACATCTTATTTCTGAAACTCGTGGATCTAGGCTTTTCAATATTAGAAGGCTTGTTCTCAGCGATCTTTCTAGATACTATTATGAGAGAGGTGAAAGAGGTTGTAAAGGCTATTATTATGAGTATTAGCTGTATCCAGTTGCTTCCACCTATTCTGAGAATGCTTGTCTCTTCTATTCTAACTCCTTCAAAAGCTACAACACCTGCCAGAGTGCTGAAGCTCTTCTCATCTCCTATCAGATTACTGAATCCTCCTACATCGAGAGAGACAGCTCTATAGATGTATCCATTGAATAATCCGTAGAGCATGATCAAACCCATAGACACTCCATATGATAGTCCTAGAGCTAGAAGAGGTTTTCTCTTGAATAGAACCGCAGATGCTATTGAGATAACGAGCAGAGATGCTGAAGATAGTGCGAAGATGAGAGAAACATGTCTTATATAATCTGTGTGAGGCATTGAAATAGGCTGATTATTATAACTATAATACAGCTTGTAATCCGTGACTGAGTAGTACCCGTAGACATATCCATGGAAGTAGTATATCGGGAGGATCACTAGAAGAAGATAGATTAGAGATGCTATCACACCAATCAAGCTGGATACAAGAATAAGCAGTC
The DNA here is from genome assembly GCA_038881635.1 of Sulfolobales archaeon. Classification (NCBI taxonomy): domain Archaea; kingdom Thermoproteati; phylum Thermoproteota; class Thermoprotei; order Sulfolobales; species Sulfolobales archaeon. Next base: position 8,977 of record JAVZPJ010000010.1, read on the forward strand.
GAGCGATTCTATCTAGCCTATCCTCACCGGTATTCCAATCCATCTTAGAACACCTTGGTTGAACCAGGATATATAGGCGTACGCGTACTCGGCTTTCTCAGGCAGCTGGATCAAAGCTTGTGAAAAGCCTTCTATCGTGAGACTCTCATTAATCCAAATCCAAGCCCCGTCTAGATAGTATCTGATAGATATGTTAACCGTTATAGGAAAGCAATTAAGATTTCTAACAAGAATCACCCCATCTTCCGAGCTTATCTCTGGATCTACTCCGCCTACGAGAAGATCGTATCCTCCCTCAAGCCTGATATTACCATTGAAAACAGCTCTCACTTCTATATGTAGTGGTTTTCTCTCTTCAAAAGCTTTCTTAAGAAGCATAGGATCTGGTTTTACAATGATCTCTCTATCGAGTATGCTGACTATATCCGCTTGTGTAGAGTTTATACCTACACTAGCATTAGCGATCGATAGAGCTGTCGTGTAGCGAATACTCAGAGAACATGAAGCCTGATCCAGGTATACACCCGCTAGATCTACAAGAGGGAGTTGTGGGGGGGATAGCGCGATCGCTCCAGGAACTACTATGTATACTGATAGTAGCAGAATTATTGCGAGAGCGAGAGAGATAACATATGAGAAGCCTATAACAGGTATTCTAGCAATACCATAGAGAGAATAAACAATGACAGCCACTAGCAGGGGTATCCAGATCTCTCTAGGTATCGACAGGATCACTCTTCCTCTAACCATTGAAAGCTCTATAGGACTGTCAGTCTGATTAGCATTATCTCCTTTAGTGATCAGCATAATTCTATCTCCATTACTCATGTTCACTCTCACGAGATCTATGATCCTGTGAACAATACAGTGGCTAGGAGTGACGCAGTATAAAATCACATCTCCAACACTATAATTACCACACGAGTAAAGAACAAGATCACCTACTCTGAGAGAAGGCTCCATACTATTAGAAGCCACGATAGAGAGACCAACAAGATCAAGATATCCAAATCTAGAGAGAAGAGTAAGAACAACCAGAGCAAGAAATACGAGAAGAAATATATCGAAGATTAAAAAGAGAATTCTTTTAAAAAGGAAACTCATTAGATGCCCTCGCTACCTTCCAGCACTAGGATTAGCAGGTGGTGTCTCGCTAGATGGTGTGAAAACCAGCTTGGCTGTTACACTATATGATGCTCCATTGATGTTCGTGCCTTCAGGTATTTTCACGTAGAAGTCTAACTCCCACTTACTACCAGCTGGTAGAGAGCCTATAGATATAGGCGTGTTAGTCGATGGACTAGTTATATCGATTGCTTTAACTAGTGTATTTCCGGAGTATACGAAGAGCTTGACCACACTACCTGCAGGTAGATTATTGCTGACGCTGGTGAATACTATGTAGACGTTATATGCCTTACTATCATAGTTCACTACTAGGGTCACATTCTTATAGTAATTCTCTTGATATGTGGGATGTATAGTGATAGATGCTGAAGTACTATTAGCACCAATAGTCACACTTATTGTATTACCCTGTCCTATATCAGGCTGACCAGCATTACTTCCAGGCTGAAAGACTACAGATGGTGGTGTAGGAGTTGCTGTGACTGTGAGTGGGTAGTAGACGAATACACTTGCGAATACTACTACTGTTAGTGCTAGTATTATTCCGAGTGATATTATCTCTCTTCTCATTTCTGCATACCTTCTCTATTCTACCAAAGAGGTATTTAAATAATAGGTCTTTGGCTACTATATGAGATCCTACTATGATTAATGAGATTCTACCAGATCTCGCGGAGGTCTTCGATATGTATGTGGTCTCAATGTTATCAGGTCTGATTCTAACATCTTCTGATAATGATTCGAATGCTTCTCATGAGGTGTAGGGCTGTGAATTTTAAGCAGGTATAAGCAGGATCTCATGGGGTCGCATATGAGTATTCAGGCTCAAGAGAGTATGGATAGTAGAGAGATTGTTAGAAGAGCTTCACTAGCTATGACTAGAACGGTAGTGATAGTAGTCGTGTATGTAGCTGTTTCTGCTTTGGTGAAATTCGTTGTAGAAGATCTTCTGCTGAAAACATTAGGAGTAGATATAACAGGATATCAAGTGTACATCCAGATCCTGCTAGCACTTGCCTTCGGCTATCTTATTGTCAATAGTATTGCATGGTTCTTCTACTGGTCTACAAGATCTAGGTATGGACATCCTACCGCTGCTGCTATCAGGAATATAATCAGGATCATAGGTATGGGAGCTCTGCTCTCAGCAATAGCCGGCGGTGTAGCTGGCGGTGCTGCCGGAGTTGCTCTAGGCGGCTTCCTAGGTATTGTCATAGGCTTTGCATCTCAGCAGGTGCTTGGTCAGGCTGTTGCAGGGCTTTTCCTGCTGATAGCAAGACCTTTTAGAGTAGGTGATAACGTTATAATAGCTGGTGAAGAAGGTGTTGTTGAAGATATTGCCACCATGTTTACCATAGTTAGGAAAGCTGATGGTGTGACTGTGCTTATACCTAATAGCTCGATTATTGGTGGGAAGATATATCTGAAACCTGGAAAACAATAGAGAAGATCACAAGCTTTTTTTACATATCTAAAGATCTGAGATCTGAAGATTTACCGTAGGATATCTAGAAGAATTCTAAGCAAACCTAAGTAAGCAACACAGACAACCACATCAGATAATTCAGGTAGAATAATAAAAATGAAGAGACGAAGCTGAGAATTAATAGATAGAGATTGTGTGAGAAGGTGTTATAATATCTTTCATCGTAAGAAGTCCTGGAGATGCTCTAAGCATCTTGGGTATCGTGTTCACTATCATAGAAGCTGTAGCTATATCTCCATGAACTCCGGGACTGCTTCTCCATCTAATGCTAGGTTCTCCCTCTATATAGATCTCATCATAATCTTCACGACCTACGGATGCATATAGATCTAATTCTATGAAGATTTTATCATTCATAAATCCTCTACCCCATCCATGGATTCCTGCAACTCTCCCGGGTTGTATCTTGAAGTATTCTGTCTCCATATATCTTTCAGCAAGAATTGGTTCCTGACCTTCTTCAACCTTTGATATCCTTACACCGAGAAACTCTCCTAGGAGAAGTATTGACTCAGCATAGCCTACGTGAGCTGTGTACTCTCCTCTTCTCATACCTTCTCTGAACTCCTCCACAGATAGTGAAAGTCCATACTTCTTCTGGAACGAGTATCTTCTCTTCCCAGCATCAATAGATCTCACGATAGAAATCTTCTTAACCTCAGCATGAACCGAGGATAGGACTGCTGGGAGAGTATCAAATATGAAGCCCGGGTTAACACCCGTGCCCAAGACTCTGAGCCCTCTACTTCTAGCCATGCTATCGATAAGCTTTGATAGCTCAGGATACCTGTACCATGGGTATGCAAGGGTTTCTGCTGTTGATATAACGTTAGATCCTGCATCAAGAGATCTGACTATCTGAGGATAGATTCTATCTAGATAGGTTCCTGTAGACTGGATCACAACATCAGCTTTAGCTCTTCTAAGAAATTCGAGAGCTTCAGAATCGCTAACCACAGAAGCCCCGATCCTTCCCACACCAGAGACCTCGCCAACGTCTCTCCCGATCTTATTAGGATCCACTTCCACACCTCCCACGATCTCGTAGAAGTTCTTTCTAAGAAGATACCTCACTATCAAACTACCTACCGGGCCTAACCCGTAGACTACTACACGGATTCTATCGATTTAAATCACCAAGCTATATTAGATAGGCATATTTATATATGCATGATTATGATCTCTACTCGTAAAACTAGTAGAATCCTTAAAAACGCTGTTGCCAACTATTGTATGAGTAGGTTGTAAACTTTGTTCAGAGAAAAACTCTCTTCATCTGTTTACGCGACCTCTTTCGAGGAAGTCTATCTAGCTCCTGGAATGGCTTCTCTAGAGCCTTCTGAGATTGATCTCAGTACTTTCTTCAGTAGAAACACTAGGATACTCATACCAATATCATCATCACCTATGGATACGGTCACCGAAGAGGAGATGGCTATAGCACTAGCTCTTCTAGGAGGTATCGGTGTTGTTCATAGAAATATTCCTGTGGAGAGACAGGTTGAGATTGTTAGAAGAGTTAAAAGTGCTCCTCTTATAAGAACCAGATCCTTATTCATATCGAGTATGGATACATGCTATAGAGCTCTAGAGATCATGAGATCAATGTTTCTCAGAGATATACCCGTCGTAGATGATGGAAGAGTTGTAGGTCATATTCGATACTCTGATGCTATCGAGAGCTGCAGAGGTTTTGAAACTCTGGTTGGAAAACTTATGAAGCCTCCGAAATCTATTGAGATCACGAGGCTTAATGATGCTAGAAGAGATCTTATTAGAGGAGAGAGTGATACTATAGCAGTAATCTCGAGAGAAGGCTTCTACCTGGGAACTCTAGTCTTTCAAGATCTCTTCGAAGATTACACACCTGCTATCGGAAGAGATGGAGGTCTTGTCGTAGGAGCTGCTATATCTCCATTTGATTTCAACAGAGTTAAAGCTTTAGATCCTATAACTGATGTTCTAGTATCTGATGTTGCTCACGCTCACAATATTAATGTTCTAAAGCATCTTAGCAAAATCTCTAGAGAAACCTCATCAGATCTTGTTGTAGGAAATATAGCGAGTTATCAAGCTGTTAGAGATGCTGTAGAATATATCGAGAGAATCGATGGATTTAGAGTAGGGTTAGGAGGAGGATCTATATGCATAACACCTGAGGTTTCAGGAGCTTACATGCCTACGTTATATGCTGTAGCTAGTGTTAGAGATGCTGTAGAGGATATGAACCTTAGAATTCCCGTGATAGCTGATGGAGGGATCAGATCTTCTGCAGATATTGTGAGAGCTCTAGCAGCAGGAGCTAGTAGCGTTATGCTGGGAAGTCTTCTCGCGGGAACAGATGAAGCTTCAGCACCTCTGATATCTCTCGAGGGAGAGCTGTACAAGCCTTACAGAGGTATGGCTAGTAAAAGTGCTATGGAGAGGAGATTCGCTGTAGATAGATATGCAAGGGTTTCTAAGAGAGTTGCAGAAGGTATCGAAGTAGTGATACCATACAAAGGATCTGTGTACAAGATTGTAAGAGATCTAGTGGAAGGTGTTAGAGCAGGACTTGGATATGCGGGAGCTTCTAGTATAAGAGATCTTTGGGAGAAAGCTGTGTTTATAAGAACGAGATCTAGAGATCCTAGAGGTTCTTCGAAGCAGGTGTAGTTATTGAATAAACTATATCTAGCTTTTGCTCTCTCAATTCTCATAGCTCTAGGAGTATTCGGATACATGTTTTCTGAGTGGTTCTTTGCTAGAGAAAGTCTTAGAAGACTTGATGTGAGAGTAGAACGTATCATGATCTCAGGGATCTCTCCAACCTCCATAGATCTTGAGATATACTTCACCATCACCAATAAAGGAGATTCGGATGTTTCAATAGATGGAATCTCTTATGAAATGTTTATAGGAAACAGATCTATAGGATCTGGAAATTATTCTAAGAGCGAATCAATACCTCCCAATAGCGAGATAACAATAAGATCTCTTCTAAGAGTAGGTTTAAAAACTCTGGAGCAGACTCTTATAGATGTTATCTTGAGTGGAAATCTCTCATCGAGAATCCTAGTACACATCTACAAAGACACTCCATTAGGTGTTGTGAGAATCGTTAGAGAAGTCACATATCCATAAGCTGGCTGCAAAAGATCTAATAGTATTACCTTTGAGATCTCGATCCTAGTATATCATCTAAGCACATCCCTGATCTTCTCAGGATATTATTAATTTCGCTCAAAACACAATATAATATATTCGGATATCATGTCAACACCAGACCTTACAGAAGCTGTTGAAAGATTAAGAGAAGAGGTTTTAAAGAACTTTGAGAGATTTGGAGATCTGAGGTTTGAAGGAGATATAGAATGGTATGAGTATAGATCTGAGAAGAGCTCGCCTGTGATAGGAGTTGATTCATCTTATTACTCTAGGATATACAAGTACATATATCTATATATAATTAGAGGAGTTTCCATACCAAGATCCATAGATAGAGATCTGAGCAGATGTATTCAGAGCAGTAGTTTTGGAGATGCTCATTTCATAGCATCACCAGCTACCGAGGAGAGCTCTAGAAAAACTCCTCCACCGATTAAAGAGCTTAAGAAGATACTATCACATAGAACAAGAGATCTAGAAGTAGAGATTGGTGAGAGATCATATGAGTGTGTAAAGAGAGAGTATGTAGGAGAAGAACCTCTAGTGATGATGGACGGGTCTGCGAGAAGCTTTCTCCCATATAGATTCAAGGGAGCTGGTAGAATTGTTGCAGAAGCTCTAGGGCTTGAGAAGAGCTGGGAGAATAGGCTTAAAACTATTGACAAGCTCTCTGAGAGTATGAGCATAGTATTCATATCAAAGACTCAGAGTAGAACATATTATTCGGAGAAGTTAAAACCATATCTAGAGAGAGATGGTAGCAAGATAGAGATTCTGGTTCCAGACGTGATTTTAATAGATTCTTATCTGAGTAGAAGAGGTGTTTTTAGAAATGGTGTGAGAACACCTGGTTTTTCAGAACCTGTTTTATATGAGAATAGAGATCCTCATAGAAGGATCACTCTATTCTATGCTGTGTTTCAGAAGGGTGGTGGAATGTATCAGATCAGTCTTCTAGGAGATCATACCAGAGAACTGGAGGAGATAAGATCTCTATACGAGAAGATTAGATTCTGGAGTTTAAACGGGTATCCAGAGCCTTTGAGAGAAGCACACCACACATCTGTACTCAGATACAGAGATGTCACCAAGCTGCTTTACGTAAGCGGTCTATACATAGAGAGTGGGAGAGAGGCGCTTGAGATATGAGTGAGAAGAAGATAAATGAGAAGGCTACGCCCATAGGAATTATATCATCTTCTAGAACTCCTACAATTGCAGAGATGATTGCTTTATCACCTGTTCCCATAGGATCCTATGTCTATACCAGATTTCAGGTGAGAGAGAGAATCAGGGGAGAGGATCTTCTCAGAGATGTTGAGGTTATAGGTATTGTGACAAACGCCTCCTACCAGCCTGCAGTGCCTATGAGTATTCTATCTCTAGCTAGGGAGGATGTGAGAGAAACCGCTTCTAGGACTAGTAGATTCAACTACTCTCCCATGAATATATATGTGATTGCTGATGTGAGCGGGGGAGAAGCTACAGTACCGGTATACCCTATACCTCCGGGAGCGGAGGTATACCTTGCACATGATATAGATCCGAATCCTCTGGAGAGGGTTTACAAGAGATCGAGAAGTGAAGCAGGTCTTATAAGGATAGGCTCTCTAGCCAGGTTTAGAGATGTCGAGATCGCTGTAGACGTGAACAAGCTTTACAAGCATCTACTGATAGCTGGTGCAACAGGTTCTGGTAAGAGTAATGCGGTGGCAGTTCTCATAGACAGGATCTCAAGACTTGGAGCTCCTATAATAGTATTCGATGTTCATGGTGAGTACACCAGCTTGAGACTCGAGGATCATAGAACTATTGAGGTTGTCAGAGCACAGATAAATCCTCTAGAGATTGATAAGAGCGTTCTCGTGAGACTTATAATACCAGAGCCAGCTGCTACAAAGCAGAGAAGAGTTTTTAGAAAAGCATTCAGAGAAGTTTATAAAGAGATTAAAGAGAAAGCGAGAAAACTGAATCTCAGTCTTCCAATGGCTGTTGAAGCCTTGTTCAGATCTCAGCAGGAAGGTTTGAAGGAAGTTGCTGAGGATCTTTTTGAAGAGAGAGGAAGCGATCCAGATAAGCTGGATGCTGTGGAGAAATTCCACGTGCTCATGGTAGATAAGATTAGGAAGACAGGTGTAGGCTCTAGCATGGGAAAGGTGGTATCAGATGTCGAGGATAAATATGTTGATTTTATATTCTCAACACCTATACTCAGCTTTGATGCTGTGAATCCTCTCAACAGGATTTCTCCCGGGAAGATTATAGTTTATGATGTCTCAGATCTAACAGATTATCAGAAGGCATGGATTCTGAGAATGCTAGCTGAAGAGCTTTTAGACCTTCTAAAGAGAAGATATAGAGAGGAAGGTTTTAGAAGTAGAATACCACCAATAGTTCTAGTTATAGAGGAGGCACCTCTATTCATATCTAAGGAATCCGATAGATTCGCTAAGGAGAGTATTAAGAAGATTGCTAGAGAAGGTAGGAAGTTCGGAGGAATCCTGGTAGTGGTCAGTCAAAGACCTAGAGTTCTAGATCCAGACATATCATCACAGATCCAGAACTATCTATTTCTAAAACTTGTTCAGGAGGAGGATATTGCCAGCGTCATGAACATAGCTGATAATCTTGAGGAGAGTCTTGCAAGAACTCTCACATCACTGCCAACAGGCTGGGGTATTCTCATGGGTGAGTGGGTCGGTAGATTTCCAGCGCTAGTAGCTGTAGACAAGCATGAGGGTAAGACTGCTGGAGCATCTCCAGATCTTGTTGCTGAGTGGAGGGAGTATAGAGAGTGGGAGGAGAGAGGGAGTCTAGCTCCTTCAGAGTTTCCGGGTGATGGTGTTCTATGAAGCTTGTTCATGTTTCAGACACTCATCTTGGGCATAGAAGATGGGGGCTTCCTGAGAGGGAGATAGATCTTTATGATTCTTTTTCCGAGGTTGTCGATATAGCTATTAGAGAAGGTGCCGAGATTATCCTGCATGGAGGAGATATGTTTGACAGACCTGACCCTCCTCCTCAGACCTATATACGTGTCTATAGAGAGCTTTCAAGACTCAGAGATCATGGGATTTCATTCTTCGTGGTAGCTGGGAATCATGATCTTCCTAGTACTATGAAGAGCTCTCCTCTAGAGTTCTTCGGATCTATAGGTCTTATGAATGTTCTCTCAATAAATACTGATGGGTCTAGAACTTTCACAAGCAGAGAAGGTTTTGAAGTTGAGATCCTAGGATATTCTAAGAGGGTTTCCAACCGCTTCTTCGAGGGAGGGTATGCTCAGAAGAATGATCTGAGGAGAGATATTATTAGGATAGCTCTCGTACACTCGCTCACATGCGATCCATTTAAGACCTTCTATGGATGGAGCGATAATATATGTAGAGAGAGAGGTTTGAGAAGTCTCTCAGACCTAGGTGAGAGAGCTGGCATGTTCAGATACATAGCTCTAGGAGATTTTCACATGCCTTGGGAGGGGAGGATTAGATCTACTCCGGCTTGCTATCCCGGATCTATTGAAGCTCTTGATAGAGGTGAGGCTTTTAATGATGCTGGAGAGTTTATAGAGAGAAGTATCTATGTAGTTAAAATAGATCCTGATGGAGTTGATCTCAGGAGGGTGAAGCTTGAGAGAACAAGACGCTGGATCTATATTGAAGGCTCTGATTATAAGGATCTGATAAGTAAAATCAGATCTATTCAATGGAGTGCTTTTAAAAAACCTCCTATAGCTGTATTCCTTCTAAAGAAAACCCCCACCACTCTAGAGAGAGAGTCTGTGACTAGAGAGCTTAACGCTCTAATCGAGTCTAAAAAGATCTTTAGATATGATCTTATTGTGGAAGAGAGTTCTCGAGAAGGTACTCGCATAATAGCTTCCTCAGGATCTTCTGAATCTATAGAAGTTCCTAGCATTGAGAATGTTCTCAAAGATATATTAAAAGATCATGAGCTTGCAGATCTTCTCAGCAGATTTATAGATGAGAATATAGGTGGAAAAGATCTTCTTAACACTCTTATTAGCAGAAGAGATCTTCTAGATAAGCTTTATAATATGATCAAGGATCTCAGGTGATCATAGTTGTTTATAGAGAGAGTTAAGATAGAAAACATACTCTCACACCAGAACTCGGTTGTAGAGTTTAAAGAAGGTCTTAACGTGATCATAGGACCTAATGGAGCTGGTAAGAGTACTATTATCGATAGCATAGTATACGCTCTACTAGCCCTGGGAAGAGGTTCTGAAGAGATTGTCAGAACTTCGAAGAGCAACATGCTGAGAGGAGGTTCTAGTAGAGGTTCTATAGAGCTTGTCTTCAGAATCGGAGGAGAGAGGTATGTGGTTAGAAGAGAGATAGGTCTGAAAGGAGATTCCACTGATTTTCTCAAGAGACTCAGTCCAAAAGAATCAATTCTAGCTATAGGAAGTAGCGTGCCTAGAGAGATTATGAAGATACTCAGTATCTCAGAACCTAAGATCCTTACCTCAACTATTATAGCTAGACAGGATTTTCTCAATGAAGTTCTCCTAGAACCTCCTTCGAAGAGAAAAGAGAGGATTTTAAAACTTCTAGGTCTTGAGAAGCTTGAGAAAGCCAGGGAAAATCTGAGAAAGATCATTGGAGAAGTAGATTCGAAGATAATGAGTATTGAAAGAGAGTTAGGGAGGAAAGAACAGCTTGATAGAGAGATCAAGAAGCTTGAGAAAGATCTCTCTATCCTCAGAGCTGAGAGAGATAAGCTGAGAACTGAGGTGGAGAATTCTAGAAAGAAAGTAGAAGAACTTGAGAAACTTAGAGAAGAGATCAGCGAGCTTCTAAGAGTTATCCCGATAGCAGTATTCTACGAGAATAGATCTAGAGAGTATGAGGAGAAGAAGAAGAGATTGAAAGAACTTGAAGATAAGATCTCAGCTTATGAGAAATTAGATCTCAACGAAGTGGCAGAGCTTAGAGACAGGATTCTAAATATGAGAAGCAGTATGAAGACATTGGAGGAGGAGTTAGAGAAGAGGGTTAGAGAGGTTGAGAGATTAGAATCACATGCTGAGAATATTGTTAAAGAGATCTCTGAGAAGTATAAAGATGAAGATCTTGAAAAGCTCTGGAGAGAGAGGGTTTATACTAGAGTTATAGAGGTTTCTGAGAGGATTCTAAGAGATCTTGAGAATAGTATAGCTACTGCAAGAGCTTATATAGAGATCTACAGGAATTTCCAGGAGAGTTTTAGAGAAACTGATAGATGCCCTATATGTGGAACTCCTCTATCTAGGGATAAAATAGATCATCTTATCAGAGAGCATTCTACTAAGATAGAAGAGTATAGTAAGAAGATCAGTGTTCTCACAATATCTAGAGAGGATCTTAGCAGACTTGTAAGAGAACTTAGAGACACTCTAAACAGAGTAGAGGTAGAGAATGGGAGGATTAGAGAACTTAGAGAGAAGAGAGATAATCTAGAGAGAGAACTTAGAGAGAATCTCTCTAGATGCTCGCATATTCTCCAGCAAGCTGGTGTTGAGAAGTCTGAGGATGTGTCAGAGGATATATCATGTGTCAAGATTCTTGAGAGAATCTATCGAGAGTATGATGCTTTAAAACAGGTTTTCGAGAGTATTAGAAGAGATCTTCCTCTTATAGAAGCTGATCTGAGAAGTCGTGAGAAAGAAGCTGAAGAGGCTAGATCTAAGGTTATATACTTCGCGAGATCAAGAGGTTTTAAAGATCTTGAAGGTTTAGACCTGAGTTCAATGGAATCTTCTCTGAAGAAGTATAGCGAAAGAATTTTAAGAGAACTTGAAGAGGCTAGGAGATCTTATGAGAATGCTAGTAGCAGGCTTAATAGAATTGAAGGTGAGATCTCTAGAAGTGAAAATGATCTCAGGATTAAGAAGGAGGAGATAAGCAAGCTTAAAGATCTTGAGAGCGAGATCCATGTTCTGAAAAAAGCTAGAGATTCTCTAGAGAAACTCTCAGAGATCTTCAGAAAAGACGGTGTTATCGCGAAGATCCTCACCTCAAGGGTTAGAGCATCTCTAGAGTCAGAGATCAATAGAATTCTTAGAGAGACTAATAGAGAGTTTAGAATGAAGATCGATGAAGAATTCGGATTTGGAATAGTATATTCTTCAGGAGTTGAAAGACCTATAGAGAATCTGAGTGGAGGCGAGAAGACTATACTCTCAATAGCACTAAGACTTGCTCTAGCAAGAATTCTCACGGGCAGGATACCGAGATTTATGATACTCGACGAACCTACTCAGAACCTAGATTCAGACATGAGAATAATGATATTCGATATAATAAGAGAAATAGCTGGGGCAATGGATCAGGTTATAGTGGTGACACACGATGAAGAGATAGCAGACAGAGCTGATAGACTTATAAGAGTTATCAATACAGGTGGTGTGAGCAGGATTAATATCGAGAGATGAGAGATAGAAGAGATCCCAGGATTTTAGCCTTGAGCATTATAAATAGATTAGTGATGATACCATGAGCGAGGAGGAGAGTAGCAGAGTTGAAGTCGAGAGACTTAAAACAGGTGTTGAAGGATTTGACGAGCTTATTGGAGGAGGTATTCCCAGAGGTTTTTTCGTAGCAGTCACAGGAGAGCCTGGAACTGGAAAGACTGTGTTCTCAATACACTTCGCCTGGCAAGGCTATCTTGAGGGTGATAGGATCATATATGTGACTACTGAGGAGAGTCGTGAGAGTATCTCTAGACAGGCTAGAATGTTCGGCATGGATTTTGAGAAGGCAGTTAATGAGGGGAGGATGATAATAATTGACGCTCTAATGAGAAGTAGAAGTGATGAGTGGAATCTCGAGGAGCTAGATCCTGACAGGCTTGTGGAGAAGGTTATCGAAGCTAAGAAGAGACTTGGATATGGAAGAGCTAGACTTATCATAGATAGTATGAGTGCTTTCTGGCTTGATAAACCTGCTATGGCTAGGAGGTATAGTTATTCTGTTAAGAGAGTTCTCTATAGATGGGATTTCACAACTCTCATGATAAGTCAGTATGCTATAACAACAGGAGATGCTTTCGGCTTCGGAGTAGAGCATGTTGCTGATGGAATTATAAGATTTAGAAGAGCTATAGTGAGAGGTGTTCTCAAGAGATATGTGATAGTTGAGAAGATGAGGCAGACACAACATGACACGAGAATGCATGAGATAGAGATAATAGATGGAGTGGGTATGAGAGTTAAGAAAGCTACAGAGCTTGGAAGAGAAGATCTGTCACTCCCGAGAGATGTTATCAGAAGAATTAAAGAATCTAAGAAAGAAGCTGAGAGAGAAGTACCCGAAGAATAGTGGTGTGATGATCCTCTAAGTTCTAGAGAAGATCTTCGATAGAGCATCATAAAAACGCTACCAGCCTTCCTTCCCTAATCTCCCAAAACTCTACCGGCTACCTGAGAACTCTACAAACCTCTCTAGTAGAATAGTGTTTCTCTAAAAATCCTACACTGATATGCGATGCTACTTGGAATTAGTTCAGCTAGAAGTAGAAAAATCGAGTCTCTCCTGAGATTCTCGAGAGACAACGGTTGGAGAGATCGCTTTGAAAACCTCCAGACAAGGTGAGGTTCTGAATAGATGTGAGAGAGCGGAGATGAGGTAATGGAATAATCTAATAGAGTCTATATAAGGAGCTGAAGTCCTTATTCAATAGCATCTCCTAACTCGTTTATTAGCTCTGCTGAGAAGGTTTTCTATGCGAATTGAAAAATGAACGACAGCGACCCAAGGTGTTCTAACAAGAGTTTCTCGAGACCTGTAGTTGTCAGACAGTCTCTAGCATCTCTAGCAGATAATTTCTCAGCTCCATACATAGGCTACTATCTCGCGGCATTAACCTCTTCTGGAGTTCTTCAAGGGATTCTTCAGTTCTCATTAAACTCTCTCCCCACGCTTGCTCAGGTTCTCCTAGGATCTTTTATAGATAGATTGAGAAAATATATAATGATCCTTCTTATAACTTCAGTCACAGCTTCATCACTCTGGATACTGATCTCTTTAACACTAGATCCTTTGATTCTAGTAGGACTCTACACTCTCAGAGCCGTTGCCGTGGGGATCTCAGGACTTGCTCTCATAGCATTCATAGGTGCCTTCTATTCAAGTCATGAGAGAGGAAAGATCCTGAGCACTATAACCATTGCATCTCAGATCACAGCTCTACTGGCTTTCGTAACAGTAGGATTTCTAATAAATCCTTCAATAGATCTTCTCAGAATCCTATTTATAGTCTCAGGAATCATAAGCCTCATAGGATCATTAATCTGGCTTAATATGCTATACCTAGATTCATGTCTGGAAAGCTCTGAAAGAAAATCTTCTGAGATCTCTATCTCTAAAGCATTTAAAATAATCCTCAAGAACAGATCCTTTATGAAATTCGACTACGCATTCTCAGGATATATACTGGCGATGTCTTTTGCCTGGCCTTACTTCGCTGTTGCTCAGGTGTATCTATATAGAATGAGTGTTTCAGATCTCGCGATTCTGAACATAATCTCAACTCTTTCAACAATGATCTCTCAGTATATTCTCATGAAAATCCTTCCTAGAACAGATCTTAAGAAGCTTGTTATTATTAGTAGAATAGGATTTGTAACACCACCTCTATTCTACGCTGTCTCACCTAATATAGAGTATATATACATCTCAAATCTTATCATAGGTCCTTTCCAGGCTATCACCAACGTAGTTATACCACTCTACACCCTCGAGGTATCTGAGAAGCGTTTTCAAGCAAGTCATCTAGCATTTCTAAACTTCAGCCAGGGTGTTACAGCGGCTGTGGGGTCTATGATAGGAGGTTTTACAATGGATCGATTTGTCAGACTATACGGATATGAAGGACTTAGGATAGGATTCGCTATATCAACAGTTTTCAGAATCCTAACAACAATACCTTTCATAAAAATAGATAAAGTAAGATGATCCGATCTTCAGACTCAGAGCTTTTGCTGATACCATTCTCTCAATATAGATACTTAAATCCACTCCTGAGAATAATGCGATCTCTATTAATGAAATAATGTTAAAGTTCTCTTGAGATCAGCCCTAGATCTTTTTACTTAATCATATTAAAAACAATATCAGAGGATACACCTATGACTTATAAGCTCTATATCACTCTCGTTCTAGCGGGATATAATTGGTCAGGAGATCTAGAATTCTCACTCCTATAGAAATCTCTACACAATCTAGTAGAGAGATTATCGCTGGAATTACCACGTTTCTTACAATGGCTTACATTATATTTGTAAACCCCTTGATCATAGGAGAAGGATTTGAACTCGCGTTAAAAAACGCGCTTGGAGTTGAAAATCTCTCTCCAGATCAGATCGCTCTAGTTAACAGCATTAAGATCGGGATCGCAACCGCAACAATTATAGCAGCTTCATTTGGTTCAATTCTCATGGCTCTCTACGCAAGACTTCCCTTTGCAATGGCTCCTGGAATGGGTGAGAATAGCTTTATAGGGTTCTCTGTAATTCCTGCATTCACATTGATTCTAGCTAGATCAGGGTTTTCCGGAGATACAGCCGCTCTAACAGCCTTATACGCTGCTATATTCGCTGTATTCATGGATGGAATAATATTTCTATTCGCCGCATGGTCTGGTATCAGAGAGAGAGTTCTTAGATCTATCTCTCCCAACCTAGCTTACGGCATTAGCGCTGGCATAGGGCTTTTCATAACATTCATAGGACTCTCCCTCGCAGGATTTGTTCAACCGGGTGTGGGAACTCCTGTTAGCTTTAATGTTAAAGCTTTTACAGACCCTCGATCTCTAATAGCTTTTCTAGGTCTTATAATAGCTTCTATTCTATATATAAAGAGATTCTCTCCAGCATTTCTTCTCACCATATCTATCCTAACTATCATAGGTGTGATAATAGGAGTTGTACAGATCCCTGAGAAGATCTTTGAACTCCCCAGTTTTACAACATCTATAGTTCCAGTGTTTCCAACAGCTTTCAAAGCATATGTAGAGCTTATACTTCTCGCATTCCCGATAACATTCTCGCTATTTCTAGTAGAATTCTTCGATGGTATAGGAACTATAGTTGGTCTAGCTACCAAGGCAGGACTCATCGATGAGAGAGGTAGACCTGTTAACATTGATAGAGCTCTCTACACAGATGCAACAGCAACCGTTGTAGGAGCTCTAGCTGGGACAACTACTACAGTGATCTATGTAGAGTCTGCATCAGGTATAGAAGCTGGGGGGAGGACAGGTCTTACATCTCTTGTTACAGGAGTTCTATTCCTCCTATTCCTCCCAATAGCACCGCTAGCGGTATCAATACCGGGATTTGCAACAGCACCTGTTCTGATTCTCGTAGGACTTATGTTTCTCAATGTGTTGAGAAAAATAGATCTAGAGGATCTCACAGAAGCCATACCAAGCTTCATAGCAGTGGTGGCAATACCTCTCACATATAGCATTGCCACAGGTATAGGACTCGCATTCATAACATACACGCTATTGAAGATTCTCTCGGGAAGATTTAGAGATATAAAACCTGCAACCATGGTAATAACACTGGTATTCATACTATACTTCATGATGCTACCAATGATCCACTGAAACCTCTCAGAGAAAGAACATAAGATTCTCATGTGAGACCGAGAATTCTAATCACATAATTCAATAGCTTTTTTAAGCATCAAAGCATTTTCCTCAGGGATTGAATCATATGTGAAATTTCCTCCACCAATCTCCATTCCAGCCGCGTACTTGAGCTTCGACTCATCTCTTAGAAGACCGTAGATCTCTATATGCATGTGGTAGAACTCATACTCTCCCTTCAGAGGTGCCTGATGTAGAACCATTATATATGGACTGCTCTTACTCTTAAAAAGTCTTTTAAAACCACAGAGAGTTCTTTTGAGAACTAGCGCGAGTTCTCTGATCTCTTCATCATCGAGATCTGTTAGAAGTCCTACATGTCTTCTAGGATATATATGTGCTTCGAAAGGCCAGTGGCTGTAGAAAGGCATGAAAACAATATATCTTCTGCTCTCCATAAGCACTCTGATTCCTTCTCTACTCTCCACATCTATTATATCGCAGAAAAGACATCTTCCTCTATCTCTCCAATAATCTCTCGAGCTCTCTAGCTCTCTCTCGATTCTAGAAGGTGTGAAGGGCATGAGATATATCTGGCTGTGAGGGTGGTCTAGAGAGACTCCTATCTCTCTCCCTTTATTTCTGAACCAGAGGAAGTATTTCGCATACTCTCTCTTCATATCTTCTCTCATTTTCTCAGCTACTACCTTGATTATCTTCTCAACATGTTCTAAAGGTAGATCGCTTAGATCATCAAGATCATGTATTGGAGTTTCTACAACAACATAGCATTTCCCCACAGCTCTCCCTCTTCTATAGAAGTAATGAGAATCAGGTTCTGGAGATTCTTCAGATAGCATTGGATATCTGTTCTCAAGTATGAGAACATCCCATCCAAATCCTGTCTCAGGAGATCCAGGGCAGAAAGGACAGAAGTTCTGAGGCTGCCAAGGTCTCGTTTTTCTACCTGATGAGATCATAATCCACTCTCTAAGGATCGGATCCCATCTAAGTTCTCTGAGAGCATTATTCTCTCGATATCTCATGTCTCGAAACACCTCTATCAATCTCCACAATCCATCCTCTCACGGCAAGTCTATCCTCGAGAACTCCTCTCAGAATCTTCTCAGAAGTTCTTCTGTCTCTAGCGAGAGCTATCACAACACCTCCTAAACCCGCTCCAGATAGCTTAGCTCCTAAAGCTCCATAGCTTATAGCTCTAAATACTATCTCATCCAATGCTGGAAGACTAACCTCGTATAGTCTGCTTAGAAGAGAGTGCTGGTATGTCATTATAGCTCCTATCATGCTAAGATCATCATTTTCTATTCGAGGTTTTTCTCCTAGGAATATCTCTAGATCTCTTATTATATAATCTAGATCTCTAGAGCTTATCTTCTCTCCTCTTAAGATTCTCACAGCATCTAATGTAGATCTATGAGCTTTGAGAGTGTATAGTATCCTACTTGAGTAAGGATGAGGTAGAGATTGGAGATATGGTTCTAGAACTTCTTCTCTTAAACCCTCCCAGTAGACACTATTATAACCTCCTTGAATCATTGATCTCAGATCTTGAGGAATAATACTTCTAAGCATTTCAAGACCTTTATCAATCTCAGCCTGTCTTCTCGGATGTATATCAGATGTAGAATGTCTTATACCGCTATCGAAAACCACGAAGAAACCCTTCCCAAGATCAATCTTCGAAACCTTGTACGGTGGTCTGGTATCTATAATAGAAACACCTCCGAATGCAGCAGCATATTGATCAAGTCTTCCACAAGGTATCCCCAGAACATCATGTTCTGCTACGTATGCTAGCTCAGCGATTCTCCCAGGATCTAGGTTAAATCTATGAAGCTCACTAATAGAATATATGATTGAAACAAGAAGAGTACCACTACTCCCAAGACCTGCTCCCATAGGGATTTCACTATAGATCCAGATATTGAAAGGCTTCAGATCGTATCCTTCAATGATTAAGGTTTTAACAGCAGCTCTCACATAAGATCCAAACCATCTGCTTTTATCAATACTCATACCATCAAGATCAAATGAATCTACATATCTCTCCCCAGAATCTCTAAGATTCTCTGAAACAGCTGTAACATGATTAGAATAGAGATTCCTTCCAGCAGCTACGTAGGTTCTAAGATTTATCCCCACAGCAATTACGGGAAGACCTTTGTAATCCTGATGAGTATTGAGAAAATCTATTCTCCCAGGAGCAGATACTATGATCTCGGGATCAGATGTGTAGAACTCTCTATACCCTCTAAAAACTCTTCTGATAAACTGGATCTCCTTACCCCCGCTTCTCTCGCTCATTCTCCACCGAATTAGTATTAAACTGGAGAGTTATATTGGAGATAAAGTGCTACTTATAAGCGTTATAGGTATAATTAGATTCTGATGGAGTGCTTCAGAATATCATTTGAAATTATATTCTCAACTCCTGAAGCGTTCTCAGGTTTTCTAGAAGATCTCTCGAGATCTCTAGAAGAAGGATCTTTTCATAGGATTGTGAAAACCCTCTCGACATTCATATATGGTGATGATGATACACTTGTTAAGATAGCCTTCTCAGAAGAAAGTGGTTTTAGAAGTGCTCAGACTGTTATAGGTTTAGGCGAGATCATGCTTAAAGCCTCAGGATCTATAATCTGTCTCAAGCCTAGCAAGTGTGCTGAGATATACGAGATCGTGAGTGAGAATGCTAAGAATAGAAGAATTAGAATAAGACTCATCCCAGGATAAAAAACTACATTCTATCTCTCAGCACATCTCTGTAGGAATAATAATGCTGGAAGAAGGATCTTGATAGCATCATCTATGGTACTGATCACATGACCCATATCAGGAGCTATATGAATTTCGAAGCTTTTTCCATGCTCCATGAGCTTGCTAACAAGTCTTATAATAGGTTTGAGAGGTGTTCTAGTATCATTCTGAGGCTGCACTATGCATAAAGGCTTTCTAAGATTCTCAGCCTTGTGTATTGGAGATCTCTCTTTCATAAGATCTCTTCTCCCATCGAATAAAACCTCAATGAATTTTCTGAAGAGTGCGTCACTTAACTCATACATCTCCTCCCAATCAGCTACCGCAGCTCCTGCAACACCGCATTCAAAGAGATCTGGTTTGCTAAACATGGTCCATAGAGTCATGTAGCCTCCATAGCTATAGCCCATCACGAAGAGTTTTTCTCCAATACCTTTCTCGAGAGCATATCTTGCTGAAGCTTCTATATCCATCAGATCTCCTCCTCCAGGATCTCCGATATCTAGTCTTCTAAACCACTCGCCATAGCCTGTTGAACCTCTGAAATTAGGTGCTATAACATTGAATCCTGATGCTACTAAAGATGCTATGAGAATACTCCAGCTGTCAGCAACTTCAGACCAGGGACCTCCATGTATGTACACTACTGCAGCCTTCTTATTCTCATACTCTCTGCTTCTTATTATGAAAACTGGTATCCTAAGCTTATCTAGTGATTCTATGTATGTGAATTCTATGCTTTCCAAGCTGTTTTCAATATCTTCGGGAAGTCTGGATCCTATGATCTCTTTATGCACTCCGTTCTCTGAAGCTATTATTCTAGGAGGTTTGAATATATTAGTGTATGTATAATAGATCTTATTCTCGTATATATCAGCATTAACAATCATACCAGCTGGAGTTTGTATCTCTCTACCATCTAGAAATAATCTAGATCTACCTTCTCTCTTACCTATAACCAGAAATCCTTCTCTAAACTCTCTGTAGAATAGATTCTCTACAGGCTTATACCTCTCATAATCATCATATTTGAACTTCATCTCTCTAAATTCCTCTGTATGAGGATCTAGTGTTGCCAGGATTCTTCTATCAGGATCTAGAGCATCTGTCTGAAACACTATTCTCCCATCGCTAAGTATCATAGGAATTGTATTGCTACTACCCTCTCTAGGTGTATAGATCTTCATCTCACCTGTTGAGATATTATAAATAAAGATCTCAGAGGATCTAGGATTACCTCTTAGATTTCCGCTTCCAACAACAAGATCATCACTAGCATCAGTAGCGAAAACAATATTTGCAAGTTCTACCAGCTTCTCCACAGAATCTCTTCTAATCATGTAGAGAGCTATGCTCTTCTCAGTAGCACCTGTGAATATTATCATGCTACTCTTATTCACTATACTGAAGATCCTCATAGGTTCTATATCATCTATAATTATCTCCTCATCCCTAGAAAGATCTATGTAACCCAGCTTCTGAAGCTCTCTACCTCTAGCAATATCTCTTGTAAAAACAACTCTATCCCTAGACTCGGAAACCTCTGTAGTCCATAGAATAGTCTTCTGACTAAGCCTTCTCCTACCACTGCTATCGAGAACCCATATAGAGTTGAACCCGCCTTCATTGGTCTGATACACTATTCTACCTCTCAGATCTACTCCTAGCAGAACATATGGATGAGCTGATACAAAGGCTTCTATCACACGAGAGATCTTAGAAAGCTTGCCGCTCATTTTCAACACATTTTATTTTAATTCACGAGTTTTTAAGAAATCAATGCTCCAAAGAGATATAGCTATTCGAAATCTAAGATCTAATTCTAATGAATTATAGAATTAGAATAGAGACTCTCGAATACTGGTTTCAAATCTAAGCAGTTGCATGGTTTTTCATGGTGTTTGTAGTTCTCATACTTTTTGCATCGGAGATCCAGGATCTTCGTATTATTATGTTCCAGAATTCTCAAGAGATCTATTTCAGGTTAAGATATAGCTTTCTCTGATAAAACAGCCGTAGGTAGATCCTCTGCAATAGAGCTGGGCAGAATATATTCTAAGACCATGCTCATAGTAATAGCATTAACAGGTAGTGTGAGCAGTCTTATCTACGAGTTCTCGAGAGCGGGAGGGTTCAAGAGAATCATCATATCATCTCACCTAGAGAATGATAATCATGCTTCAGCTATTTCAGCGAAGTGATTGTCCGTGTAGCTTATTCGAGTTTGCTCAGGTGTTTTCGATTATCTTGGGTATTATCAGCACGGGCTTCCCCTCAGCACCTGCTCACCATTCGCAGGGTCGTCGAAAAGCTATATCAGCAGGCACCACTGAGCCCGCCTCGATGATGGTGTGATAGCCTTCGGAGGCGGGATACATCTTCTAAGAACCTATAGCAGTTAAAACAGCTTGAAAACCTCTACAGAAGACACGGTCTATGGCTAGGTGTTTTGTTATATGCTTTCTATGTTTCATAGTATTTGAGGAGCTTTGATAGAGTCTCTATTAGTAGTAGCCGTAGGACTAGTCCAGGGGCTTAACATATTTTCTATATCTATTCTCATCTTTCTCATATCACTTCTCTTAAACCTAGGATTTTCAGGGAGGAGATTCTTATATCTCTCATCTCTCTATCTGGTCACGTATTTCTCATCATCTCTTGTTCTCCTCTTTCTATTTGTAAGATTCTTCTCATTCCTCTCTTCGGAGGCTCTTAGAATTATCACGGTCGCCATGTCTCTTCTAATGATCCTCTTAGGAGTTTTAATTCTCCTCTATATCCTAGAACCTGAGAATAGATTCCTTAGAATCTTCACGGTAAATCCTCTTCAGAAGCATGCTAAGAGTGTCACGGTTTTCGGACCTCTAATAATCCCACCACTTCTAGGGATCATCTCAGGCTTAAGTTCTCTGGTGTGTCCTTGCACAGCTCCTCTAATACCTGTAGCAGCATCATACATAGCTTCGAACAAGATCCATGAATCTTTTCATGATATGATTCTATACGCGATCTCGGTAGCATCTCCATCAACTCTTATCGTGATCCTAGTAAGTCTTCAGAAGATCCAGAGAATCGTGACTGACCTCATAAGACTTAACATGCTTAGAATTCGGATAGTAACATCACTACTCATTATAATCATAGGATTCATATTACTATTCCTAGCATGAGATCCTAAAAAGATCTATTCTAGCATCAGAGACATGGGAAAGATATGATTGAAATCTCGAAAACTAAGGCAGTGGAATCAAGCTCATAAACTCTCGAATAGGATTCATATTACTATTCCTAGCATGAGATCCTAAAAAGATCTATTCTAGCATCAGAGACATGGGAAAGATATGATTGAAATCTCGAAAACTAAGGCAGTGGAATCAAGCTCATAAACTCTCGAGAAGATCTTTCGAGAAGCAAGAATCTAAGTCTACAGCTCTTGTCCTGTCTGCACATCTACAACGTAAACTTCCTTGAATCCTACCCTGGCAAGAGATTCTTTAATTCTTGTAGAGATAGACTTCCATAGAGTATGATTTATAAATTTACAGAAAAGGCATCCAGGATCAGAACCTGAGAAATCTACGAATACAATAATCTTCTCATAATCTCTGGAGATTCTAAAACTTCTTACAACACCGCTTGATATAAGGTCGATATCAAATCCTGGAACATCAATACTTCTCAAGATGTATTCTACAACCTTGAATATTCTATCACTCCTAATCTTATCATCATGTGTCATATTCTCTATATTGTATATATAGTTATAATCGGTAATAAAACCAAGCTTCTTAAGACTCTGAGTATAACATCTCATGTAGAGTTTCTATCGAGGGTGTCTCGCTTAAACTCGCAGTTTGTTTACCACTAGTTGGGCGAGGTTTTGTATGAGAGGTGATTATGGTGGAAGTCTTTTTGAGAAAGAATCGATCTTTCTATCCTATAAATATCTCGGAGATAAGCATTAGCATAGAATGCTATAGGGGGTGTGGAGGTGGATAGTCTCTACAGAGGCTTAGTTGATCTCTTGAGAGAGTTGAGTAATAGTGAGGTTTGTGTGGTTCAGATCGTAGGTCCTAAGGATTCTGGTAAGACTCTTGTCATATCAGAGGTTATAAGAAGGATTAGAAGTGTGAGCAGTAGTATTAGGATTGCCGTTGTAAAACATAGTCATCATAGAAGGATAGATATCGAGGGTAAGGACACCTATAGATTTCTAGATGCAGGAGCTGATATAGCTTTTATAGGTGTTCAAGATGAATATGCTTTCTTCTCGAGGAGAGAGGATCCAAGTCTTCTGATAAAGTGTATGAAACCTGATATAGTGCTTATAGAAGGTTTTAGAGATGAGATCATAGGTTTTAGAGTGGATCTAGAGAGCTTCAGTGTTGAAGAATCTATTGAGAGAGTCTACGGTTACATAGCTTCTAAATGTCTTAGAAAAAGTCTGAGAATATAGTTAATATACTCTTTTAATAGGTTAAGAGTATTATACTCGGGTGCTCGTGTGAGAGGGATCCTGAGGGTAATGATTGCTGAATGGCCTGAGAATCAGTTCTTTAACCTGGCTTTTGAAGAAGCTTTCTATAGAGAAGCTAGGATTCCTACTCTCAGACTATGGCGTAATGATAAGGTTGTCATTATAGGAAGGTTCCAGTCTCCAGCTCTTGAGGTTAGAGCTGTAGAAGCTAGAAAACTTGGTGTAAAGCTTGTGAGAAGATTCACTGGAGGAGGAGCTGTATATCATGATCTTGGTAATATAAACTATGCACTAGCTCTTCCAGGCTATGATCTTGATATTGAGAATGCTTTCAAACTCGTAGGTGAAGCTGTTGTCGAGGGTTTAAGAGATCTCGGGATTGATAAGGCTTATTTCAAGCCTATGAATGATATAGAAGTTGAAGGGCTTAAGATCTCGGGTTTAGCCGCATCTATCTCTAGTGACAGGGTTTTTGTTCATGGTGCTATGCTTGTCTCTAGTGATATATCTACTCTCTGGAGTGTTCTCAAGATCTCTGCTGAAAAGCTTTCTGACAAGCAGTTTACCAGGAGTAGAGTTAAGAGGGTTACCACTGTGAGAGAGGTTTTAGGTAGAGATGTTTCTCCTAATGAGATCTATGATATTCTGGCGAGAGCTATAGCTAGAAGACTTAATCTAGAGATCTCATGGAGCGAGCCTGATGAGGGTGAGATTAGAAGAGCTTTAGAACTCTATAGATCGAGGTATTCGAGACTTGAATGGAATCTAGCTTATCTAAGAGAGCTTCAGGATCTTATTGATAGAGAGGAGTTAGAAGCATTTGAAGCTATAGGAAGACCTGACAGGGATCAGGAGAGGATCTTGGAGAGGCTGAGATTATGAGTTTCAGAATTAGCTGTGGCGAGAAGAAGCATGCGGGGGGTAAGATAGTTAAGGTATGCCTGAGATTTTACGAGGATGAGATCCGAGGAGTTATAATCACGGGAGATTTCTTTGCAGAACCTGATCACGTTTATGATTCCCTGATCTCTGAGCTATCCTCGCTGAGAATCGGAAGAGATCGAGTTATGGAAACAGTTATAAATATGATCAGAGAACGAGGTCTAAAGCTTCATGGGGTTACAATGGATGAGGTTAGAGAAGCTATTCAGAGAGCTCTTGAGGAGGGTATGAGATCATAGGATTAGATCTTAGAACTCTACAGGGTGTCTAAGGTGGATCTATTCTACATACTTCTAGGTATTCTCCAAGGCTTTGTAGAATGGCTTCCTATATCGAGTAAAACAGTTCTTCTGTTATTCTCATCATATGTTCTAGGATACTCACTAGCATCTTCATACACACTCTCACTAGCTCTTCAAGCAGGTACTGTAGCCTCTGCACTCTCATACTTCTGGAGAAACGTGGTTAGGGTGTTCAGAGAGAGATGGCTTCTAAGATTTCTCATTATCTCAACTATTGCCACAGGAGTTGTAGGAGTTCCTCTATACATGATCTCTGAAAGGATTCTGAGAGGATCTTTCGAGCTTGAGATTCCTACCATGATCATAGGTCTCATACTCGTGATCCAGGCTTTCATATCTATGAAAACAAGATCCTGGATGGGAAGAAGTGAAAAATACAAGGATCCTAGGAGTATAGGTTTTAGAGAGAGTCTTCTATTCGGAGTGGTTCAAGGGATTGCAGCACTACCTGGTGTGAGTAGGTCTGGAGCTACGGTCACTGCTCTACTACTTCTAGGCTATAGCCTGGAGGATTCTATGAGACTAAGCTTTATAGCATCGATAGTAGCAAACTCTGGAGCTCTAGCTACGGTATACCTCTTCTCAGAAGGATCACAGGTTCTTCATGATATACAGAGTATTATAGCAGCTTTTCTAGTTTCCGCAGTAGTAGGATTTCTAACAATAGGAGCTCTACTCAGGCTAGCAGCAAGATATAGAAGCTATATGACTCTGGCAATGGGTTTGATAACTATAGCGATAGCTCTCATAATATCTCTCCATAGATTTCTCTGATCATGCTTCGAAGATCTTTAGCCGTATGCTTCCAGAGATAAAAAATATAAGGCTTGAATAGAATTCACTGAGGTGCCATCCCCATGGAGATGGTGTGGTTTTCAAGAGAGAATATAGTGCCTGAGGGAGGTGCTAGAGTGAAGGTTAGAGGTGGTGTGCCGGTAATTGTTGTCAGGCATAATGGCAATCTACACGCCTACGTAGCTGTATGCGATCACAAGTACTATGTATTATGTGAGAAGGCTTTGAAAGGAGATAGAATAGTATGCCCAGGTCATGGTGAGGAGTTCATGATACCCAGCGGAGAACCTACGAGGGGGATGGCTAAAAGCCCTCTCATAAAACTTAAGCTAGAGGTTAGAAATGGAGATATATATGTTGAGAAGCCTGGACGTGAGATCTTAGAGAAACTGGCAGAATCAACATCAGTAGAATGATCCATGCATACTCGTTCTAGAAGATCCTTTTTTCGTTTCTATAACACCTTATCACTCTACGTAATATAAAACCTGTTCTCTCCTCGAATTTCTAGAGCATGCATAATATGCTATCCTAGAGCTTCTAAGAAGATCTTCTCAAGATCCTTTTTACTCACATATTTAGGAGACTGATTCAAAAGCCTCTGCTGTTTCAAAGTCCCATCTACCAGAGCCTCTACATCTTCTCTGCCGAATCCCAGTTCTCTCAGGTTTGTAGGGATCCCTAGATCTTCAAGCAGTCTCATGTAGTATTCGAAGAGAAGTTCTCTAACTTCTGCAACGCTTTGAACTCTCTCCCCTGTTAAAAGCTCGACAGTTCTCGAGAACTTGGGTAGGTTGTATGATGCTATATGCTTGAATACGTAGCCAGCTGGTATAGCTGTTGCTATGCCGTGTGGTGCTATAGGGTAGCCGAATTCGTAATCAGGCGGGTAATAAGATCTCACCATACCAGCTATAGGATAACCCATTGCATGCGGGATGTGAACTCCTACATGACCGAAGCCTATTCCCGCGATACTTGCTGCCAGCATCATATAGTATCTTGCCTCGAGATCGTTTGGATCCGCATAAGCTCTCCTCAGATACTTGTTAACCCATATTATAGCCTGCTCTCCAAATAGATCTCCGAGAGGTGTTGCTCCCGAGTACACCGGTCTCTCAGCAGGGTTTCTAATAGCTGGTTTCGAGGTATAAGGTCTTGCTGTATATGATTCTATAGCGTGATTAAGCACGTCAAGACCTGATGATGCTGTGACCATAGGAGGCATGGTCACGGTTGTAAGAGGATCTATTAAAGCTACCGTAGGTCTTATATAGGGGCTGCTTATACCGCTTTTCACTCTCAACCTCTTTATATCAAGTATTGCTACACTCGTACTCTCACTACCTGTTCCAGCTGTTGTCGGTATAGCTATGAGAGGTTTCAAAGGTCCTGGAGGTTGTAAGCCTTTTCCAATAGGCTTGTTAATATAGTCTTCAAGAGGTGCTGGGTATGTGTAGAGTAGATTAAGGATTTTCGCAGTATCTATAGTTGATCCGCCTCCGAGAGCTATAAAGCCATCTATCTCCTTACCCTTGATCTCTTTATAAGCCTCGATAATCTCTTCATCATCAGGCTCTATCTTAACCTTGGTTAGAACCTCGACATTAACCCCCTCCTCCTCTAGAGAGGATCTGACATTCTCAGCAAGCTTACTACCCGAGAGCCTCGGCCCTACGACTAGAAGAGCTCTTCTAATACCAAGCCTCTTAGCTTCATACCCAGCCTCTCTACTTACACCCATCCCGAATTTTATTGTTTGAGGAAGAGAGATTGTGAAGACAGGATCCGTAGCAGGTGAGTATGATATATAGCTATATCCTAACGACGTGGTTATCACCATATACTCAACACTCTAATGAGATATATAAATATAGTGTAGCTTCTGAACATTATTAAATATTAGAACATTAAATGATATATAATATCAATATCAATGTTAATTTTTATTAACTCTTAAAGACTTATAGAACTGGTGGTCTTATGGCTGGAACTGGTGTTAAGAAGATATATCTCCTAGACTACGGCGTTCTCGCAGGAGAACCTGGCTGGTTTATACCGAATCCATTGCTCTATGTTGAGATAGGAGATATTAGCAAGATTGCTGATAAGCATAAGTGGATTGAAATTCCTGTGACAGGTGCTCTGATAGAGCATAAGGATGGAGTAGTTTTATTCGACACCGGAAGTCATCCGGAGGCTTCGAAGACCTGGACTCAGTCTGCTTGGCAGGTGTTTCCAATGGTTAGATTCGCAGATGAAAACAGGCTTGAGAAACAGCTGAAGCTGGCAGGCTACAAGCCTGAGGATGTGAGTTTTGTAGTTCTCTCTCACATGCATCTAGATCATCTTGGTCAGGCTTATTTGTTCAAGGATCTGAAGACACCTCTCATAGTGCATAAGAAAGAGATTCAGAATGCTCTCTACTTCTACTGGATAAATAGAGTAGGCGCGTACCAGCCTGTAGATCTAGAAGCTCTTAAAGGTGCTAACTGGTTCCCCATAGATGTAAGCCACTTCGAACTGCTACCGGGGATCGAGATCCTGTGGGTAGGTGCTCACACACCGGGAAGCATCATGCTGAGAGCTACCACTGATGAGGGGAACTCATATATATTCACAGGTGATTTCACGCATCTTCCTGAGGAGATCGAGGTTGAGAATAAAGGCTGGCTTCTTGCAGATCTGGATGAGTATATATCCGGTATGAAACTGCTAAAACTAATGCTTAGAAGACCTAGAACTAATGTTGTCATAAGTCATGATCCGGGGTTGTGGAGTAAGTATCCGAAAGCTCCTAAATATCTAACCTGAAACCTTTTTAAAATCCTACGCTAAGGATCTCCAGTCCTCCTCTTTTAATCTCTTGAGATCCTCTCACAACATGATTGGCGTTCTCCCCTCTCTAAAGGGCGAGGTTTTCGAGTTTAAGAATTATTTCTCGTGATCCGATTCTGCATGAATATGTCTTCATATTCTTCCTACCGAGATTTTCGAGAGAATACTCTCTAACATAGGCTGGATCTCTAGATCTAGATAGATATGAGGGTTTAAAAAAGATCTCTGGAGAAGCTTATTGGAAACCTGCTAGCCTCTATTCAGCTAATGCAAAGAGAACTACAGACTCTGTGGAGTAGGCTATTATCACGCCAGAGGTTAGCGCGATCCAGAATAGCGGGCTTGACACACCGCCTAATCTTCCTAGGGCTGAGAGGTTCACGTGGAGCATTGCATATACTATGGAGGCTGTTGCAACAGTGTTTAGGGTTGCTAGGAAGAGCTCAGATCCTATGCCTGTATAGAAGACAGCAGATCCGAGGACTGTGGGAAGTCCTGCAATCATTGAAAGGCTTAGAAGGGTTGTGTGGCTAATCCTAAGCTTTAGATCTCCTATAAGCGGTCCTACTATCGCGAATCCCTCGGTAGCATTATGTATCGCAAAACCTATGGTGAATAGTATTGCAGATGCTAGAGCTCCTGAGAGTAGAGAAACTGCTATAGCGAATCCCTCGCCAACATTATGTATACCCAGGGCTAGTGCGATAATATATCCGGAATAGATCCCTAGAGAGGAGCTCTTACCCTTCTTCATATTATTCTCAATGCCTGCCAAGATCAAATATGTTGCTAGAAAAGCTATTGTAGTCACCATAGATGCTATAAGAAATTCCATCACCGTTGCAGGTCTAGCCAGATTCTCAACATACTCCGATACTTCATGTCCCGCCTCTAATGCTAGGTATCCTAACACTCCTCCTGCAACAGCTTGGAGAAAGCCAACTCCTCTAGCTGATAGAATTCTTCTAGCTCTGTAGAGAGCTACAGCGCCTATGTACACGGTTAAACCTGCTATAAGCCCAAAAACAATAGGCAGAGTATCAGGTTGCCAGCTCATTCTAACACCTCATGGTTACATTTTCATCTAACTGTAACCATGAGACCTTATAAGCATAGTATTATGAGCTGTACATATCTATTTAAAATTATGATTGAAACCTTGTAACGAGTAAGAATAATATGATGTAGAACGAGGATCGAGAGCTATATAGCTGGTTGTATATGATCAGTAGAAGATCTATCTGCTCCAGAGAATTTCGAGTAGAAAGAGGGTGTTAGAATATATTAGAATATATAAAGATCTGTTTTCTCTGATAAGGATCTCATCTTCCCGCTCGCATCATACCCTCTCATTTCTGCTCTAACATGCTTATATAATATTTGCTTTATATACCTAAGATGACATTCTATTCTAGGGTATCTAATTTGAATAGAAGTAGATTAAATTCAAAAATATTCATTCTCATATCTATGCCATCTTCATGGGATCTTCTCTACAGCCATATATCATATATCCCTCACCTGATCCACCAGAGCCTTGAGGCGAGCTTCTATGTCTGAGAAACTTTCCGAGAAATATCTTGTCCTCAGCTTCAGCCCTCTACCAGCGGAGTTCATAAGAGCTCTGTTATCCTCATACAGATCTTCACTAGATAAAGATGTTGATGTTATTGTCTTCAGAGATTTAAGAGATCGAGAGAAACTTCATGCTCTCCTTAGAACAGTTGATGTTATAATAGGAGATTATACTATGGAGATTCCTATAACAAGAGATATGTG
Organism: Sulfolobales archaeon; assembly: GCA_038881635.1. NCBI lineage: Archaea > Thermoproteati > Thermoproteota > Thermoprotei > Sulfolobales > Sulfolobales archaeon. The sequence continues at coordinate 39,248 of JAVZPJ010000010.1, forward strand.
TTATGCTATGGAGAGAGTCAGACTCATAGCTCAGCCGAGCACTGGTTTTGATCATATAGACATAGATGCTTGTGCTGAGAAGAGAATCCCAGTAGCAAATATTGGCGGAGCTAATGCTGTTACAGTAGCCGAGTATACTATAATGGTTGCTCTAGCTCTTCTACGTAGACTTGTAGAAGCTCATGAGAGAACTAGAAGAGGTGAGTGGCCTCAGTGGGAGATTATGGAGAAAGGATCCTTTGAGCTTCAGAGTAAGACCTGGGGTATAATAGGTTTAGGCAGGATAGGAAGAGAGGTTGCTAGAAGGGTTAAAGCTTTCAATGCGAGCATTATATACTATGATAAGATCAGATTTGAGAATATAGAGAGAGAACTAGGTGTAGAATTCTCTCCTCTGCACAAGCTTTTGAGAGTAAGCGATATAGTGTCACTGCATCTGCCACTAACACCTGAGACCAGGCGTTTGATAGGAGAGAAGGAGCTTAGATTGATGAAGCCTACAGCAGTTCTTATAAATCCGGCGAGAGGTGAGATCGTTGACGAAGAAGCTCTAGCTAGAGCTCTTGAGGAGAGATGGATTGCTGGAGCTGCTGTTGATGTGTATAGTAGAGAGCCTCCTGGCAAGGATCATCCTCTTATAAGGCTTGCGGCTAGAGGCGATCTTAATCTGATTGTGACACCTCATATAGGAGGAGCTTCTACCGAGTCTAGGGCGAGGATAATTCAGGTTACTATAGAGAATGTCATCAGAGTTCTTAGAGGAGAGAAGCCTTTGAATGTTGTTAACATGTCTGTATAGGTGGTTGGATTATGCCTACTGTTGCATCCTACATAACTGAGGTTCTAGAGATTCTAGGTGTTAAAAGGATCTATGGTTTAATAGGTACGACTCTTCTTGATTTCATGGATGCTCTCTATGATCATAGGGAGAGTATCAGACTTATAACAACAAGACATGAGCAGGCAGCTATAAGCATGGCTGATGCTGAGTATAGAGCTACAGGTGGTCTAGGAGTTGCAGCTGTTCACGGAGGACCTGGTTTTCTCAACTCGATTCTCGGGTTGGGAATAGCTTTCAAAGATAGAGTACCTCTGCTACTAATATCAGGAGGTGTTAAGAGAAGGCTTTATGGTACAGATGCTATGCATGAAGTAGATCAGATTAGCATAGTGAGGTCTATAACTAGATATGCTGTAAGAATATCGAGAGAAGAAGAACTTCCAAAGATAATGTCCAGAGCTCTCTGGTCAGCCTTATCTAAGCCTAGAGGACCTGTGGTTATAGAGGTTCCAGAAGATATGTGGAGATGTTCTGTAGATTCTAATCCTAGAGAGGTTCTTAGAGAACTAGAGATTCCATCAATGAAACCTGGCGAGAGAGATGTGGAAGAAATACTAAACCTCTTGATCAAGGCTGAGAAGCCTGCCATACTAGTTTGCGGCGAGGCAGCGTATCCGGGTGTTGAGTCTCTAGTCTCAGAGCTTGCGCGAAGGGTTGGAGCTTATGTTATGGTTACTGGTAATGCTAGAGGAGCTTGTGATGAGACAGATCCTAGGTGTGTTGGGAGAGTTGGTTTCGGAGGAGGTTCTCTTCCTGCTGATAGGATTTTAGAGGAAGCAGATCTGCTTCTAGTTCTAGGTGATGAGCTTGATGATATAGCTACCTATGGTTATAATATTATTCCTAGAGGAGATGTTGTAGTGGTCACAGAGAATAAGATTGTTGAAAGCAGACCTCTCTACTATTTGAAACTTGTTTATGCAGATCCTTATGAGACTTTGAAAGCTTTGGTTGAGAGCTTGAGAGTAAGAGGTTTAGAAATATCTAAACCATCTTGGGATTCTGAGGTTGAGAGGTTCAAGGTTTTCTGGAGATCCTCGCTAGATGAAGCTTTATCGAGAAGATATGATGGATATGCTAATCCTTCTAAATTCTTTAAGAGACTTGATGAGAAGCTTCCGGAGAAGTATCTGATAACAGGAGGTCAGGGAGTTCATATAGTGTATGTATATGATTTTATGAGAATTAGAATGCCTAGAAGATTTCTAGCAGCTACGAGATTAGGTGCTATGGGCTACGCTCTTCCAGCAGCTATAGGAGCTAAACTGGCTCTACCAGATCACGAGGTTATAGCTGTGGTCGGTGATGGAGAGTTCATGATGAGTGTAGGAGAGCTTGAGACAATAGTCAGAGAGAATATTCCGGTGAAGATAGTAGTGGTTAACGACATGTCTTATAGAGTTCTCCTTCTAAGACAGAGGATCCAGAGAAGAGGTAGAGTTATAGGAACACTCCTCGGAGACGTATCCTTCGAAGCACTCGCCAGATCATTTGGAGTTCTCGGAGCTACTGTTAGAGATGACAGCGACATAGATAAAGCCATAGAAGAGATGCTAGGATCAGAGAAACCATTTCTGATAGACTTAAGAGTAAGCAGAGAAGATGTACCACCTCTTAATATAGAAGCTTCAATGAGAGTTGCAGAGTAGAGAGCATATGAGATTACATGAACACCAGCCGTATACTCACACCCAGTAGATATGATAGAGAGATTGAAAAAGAAGGTGTAGGAGAATTAGGTATAATAGTTCCTCTGCTTTATAGAGTGATTTGCATTCTAAATTGGCTAAGTCTACAAGGAGCTCATACTAGCTGAGGAGAGACATCAGCTCGGGCAGGTCTATATCCTAAGTCAATAGCTAGGCTCATTGTGAAGTGATGCATTAGAAGCCCGAGTCAGATCAGTAGTGTGGTTTTCACGATTCAATTGATTCTCTTCCTCTAGGTCGGTAGATAGTTCATGGAATGAATTGCTAGTGCTCCTGCAACGTCTTTCATTCCAGTATGTATCCGCATCTGGGTTGAACATGATTTAGCTCTCGAGCTCTTAACTTGTTGAGGCAAGGGAGGTTTGTGGTGTGAAGCATGATCAGCTGATGATTATGCTCGTGAATCTGGTTCTCAACGGGTTGCGGTAGTTAAGTAGAGTAACTCTAGATCGCCTCGGTTATTAGGGGTTATGGCGTTGATAATGGTAGTTCTATTACTTGGTTCTTTATTTCATCGAGCTCTCTATACA